>JBEANU010000294.1:0-22276 GCA_041165265.1 Bacteroidota bacterium
CTTGCTTCTTCATGGCCTCTCATTCTGAACGTCATTGCTTCAATCAAAATTGGTTTTTGATTTTCGATACAATATTTTTTTGCTTCGCTAATTTGATGATAAACTTCCAACAAATTATTTCCGTCAATCGTAATGCCTTTCATGCCATAGCCAATCGCTCTATCGGATAATTTTTCGCAAACAAACTGTTCGTTGGTAGGCGTTGACAAACCATAACCATTGTTTTCAATCACAAAAATTACTGGCAAACCCCACACCGCTGCGGTGTTCAGCGCTTCATGAAAATCACCTTGACTGGTGCCACCATCGCCAGTGAATGCTACACTCACTTTATTTTCTTTGCGCAATTTGTACGCTAAAGCTGCTCCATCCGCCAATGACAATTGCGGACCTAAATGTGAAATCATGCCGCAGATATGATGTTCGGCACTTCCGAAATGAAAACTTCTTTCACGGCCCTTGCTGAACCCATTTTTTTTGCCTTGCAATTGCATGAACAATTTATCCAAAGGCATTTTTCTTGTGGTAAAAATTCCTAAGTTTCGATGCAATGGCATCACCCATTCATCTTGCGCCAATGCGCTGGCAACACCCACTGATATGGCTTCCTGACCAATGCCACTAAACCATTTGCTTACTTTCCCTTGACGCAACAGCAGCAACATTTTTTCTTCAATTGCTCGTGGCAATGCAATGTTTTTGTATAACTCAATCAGCGTTTTATTGCTAAGATTTTTTTTGTCGAATTTCATTTCAAAAAATTTGAGTTGCAAAGTTAAAAGAACGCATCTAAAGAAATAACAGATTATCACAAATTAAAAAGCCAAACTGTTAATGTATTCAAATAACATCAGCATAATAGCAAATGATTTGATGAACGGAATTACTTGGTTTGGTATTACTTTCACGTAAATTTTATACTATGGAAAATCTATTATTGTTTGTTGCTATAGGATTATTTTTATATTTAATTGTTGCGTTAAATAATCTGAAAGATAAATTTAAAGCCATGCAATTTGATTTTAATGAACTTAAAATCAAATTTGCTGAATTACAAAAGCAAGTTTTTTCATCTCCTACACCGCTTACTGACGAAATTAATAATGCGGTAGTTCCTGATGTTGAGCAATCTATTCAACCCACTGAATTTGTTTTAAAACCTATTCAGTTGAATCGAATTATTCCACCTGAAATAGAAGTTCCTAATTCTGAAAAAACAAATTTAAAAGCTGTGGTTGATGGCGATGTTGAAGAAAGTTATTCAGCATCTATTGTCAATTCAGCAATACAAAATAAAACCACATTGGTTGATGTAGAACCTTTAACATCAACGAATTCATCAAATTCAACTACACCAATAGAGGCACTTTGGAGCAAATTTGAAAAACAATTTATTGAAAATTGGACAGGTATTTTAGGAACCGCCATCATGGTTTTAGGGATTGGTTTTTTAAGCATTTATACCGCTATAAAGCTAACAGAGATTTATAGATTTATAATTTTACTTACCTATGCAAGTGCATTAACAGGTGCTTATTTTTGGTTACGCAATAAATCAGAATGGGCAAAGATGGGCTTGTGGCTGCGTAGCGCTGGTGCTGCGTTATATTTATTTTCATGTTTAGGTGCTGGTTTTATTGATGGTTTAAAATTTATTCAATCGCCTATTTTAGCTTTAGTTGTTTTAAATATTGGTATCGTCATTAATTTGTTTTTAGCGTATGCTGGCGGTCAACAAGTGTTTGCATCCATTCATGTGGCTATTAGTTTAATTGCATTAAGTGTAGTACCTAATGCCACTATTACTGAACTTACCATGGGCGGAATGATTGCATTGTTTGGCATTGCACTTACCTACAAACATAAATGGGAATATCATTTATTGGCATGCATAAGTTTGTTTTTTGGCTTTCATTTATTGTGGTATTATCATCATACACAAAGCCTAAGCATCATTGAAAATTATGCAGCAATTTTCATAGTAGCATCAGTAAGTATTGCTGCCATGTTGGTTCATTATCGCAAAGCATACCAGCAGATAAAATTTGATATGTTGCCCTTTATCATTCATATTATTAATTGGTCGTACTTCGCCACAGGCTTAATCATGCACTCAACAGGGAATAAATGGAAAACAATTATTTTAATTTTTGCTGCTGCTGCATCCTATTTTTTATCTCGTAATGCAAAGCAAAAACAAATTCAATGGTTATATTATTCAGATGCTATTATATCAACCATCATTTTGTTTGTAGCCTTATTTACATTAAATGATTGGTTGGTTGATGATTCAATAATTATCACTTTAATGATTTTTGTAGCCTTATTATTTCAGTTTATGGTTCATCATCAACATGAAAAATTATTGTTTAAATATATCTGTATAGTGCAGCAGTGCTTATGTGTAGCTGCATTTATTATTTTTTCAGAATTAAATTTTGCACACACATGGTTTGATGTTTTGCATTTTAAAACCGTGCTAACATTGTTTGTAGCAATAGCATTAGCAGGTTATCACATTTACCAAAGCAAACAATTTAAAGAAGAATTTAAAGATACATTATTTGCATCATGGCATAATACCATTTCAGTTAGTGGCTTAATGAGCGCAGGTTTTGTGCTGCAATTTTTATGTTATTCATCTACCGTTCCATTTGTTTTTTTGGTGGGCTCGGTCACTGCAATTATTTATTTATGGCTAAATAAAAAAATTCAAACCAGTGCATTGGCAATTAGTAGCGCCGCTTTGATGGTAGCCAATATTGTGTTTTTCGATTTTCATATTTCAAATACTTTATATCCTACTTGGCTACAATTAATTTTTTCAATAGGTGTTTTTATTCCTTTATTTATCAGCATTGCCTGGAGTTATGTGCAATCAATAAATCAACATATAAAATGGTTGGGCATTTATTTAAGTGTTGCCTTTGCTATTTATTTAGTGTACCAATTATCACCCAATAATTATTTTATAGCTTATAGTTTTATGGCAATAGCAGCTATAATTATTGAATTATCAACGTTTGTAAGCAAAAAATATAACTCGGCTGACATTGAAAAGCAAGCCGTTCGGCATTTGCTTTTTAGTGGATATGTCATGTTATTGCTTTTACAGATTTCATATATTCCCCAATATGTTCAACATTGTCAGTTTGTGAATCGTGATATTCAATTTGTTTTTATTTCCTTACTGAATGCCGCTTTGATGGCTTCTTACTTTATTTTTCAAACCCGAATAAAACCTATTTCTGATAGCTTTAAAAAACAAACTAATTTTCATTTTGTGTTTTTTGAATTAACTGTTGCTACATTATACCTTATTGCTTGTAAAGAAATTTACTGGCAGTATCATCCCATTATTTTATTATCAAGTTGCTTCATTTTTATATTTACGCAGCATCAAAAAATAATTCAGCAACGAATAAAAATTTATTTACTATTGTTCTTATCAGTTTCATTTACTGCATTTATTTATAGCAGCTATAGGCTTCAACTGCCTTTAAACACTGCATTAGTTGATTGGATGATAAATATTTTATCTATCCTATTATTTTTGGTATTGGCTTTTGTAATTCATCAAAAACAACACGATGCATGGTTAAAATCAATCTCAAAATTAGTGTTTGCATTGGTATGTAGCTTTATGGTGTTGCAATTTGCAAGCCCTATTTGGCAAGCATTATATTGGATTTTATTTGCCTTTGCTACCTTAATTATTTATCGTGTTTACAAAATAACTGAATTTGTATGGTACAGCATAGCATATTATTTTATCACCGCTTTTTCTATTGCATTTATATCATCACAATACATCAATATCAATACATATATTCTTTCAACGCCTTCAGTAGTAAGCATTTTAGTACAACTATTTATGGTACTATTAGTATATTTTTTATATAAATGGATGCAGGAAGAATATTCAGAAATTCAAATTTTTAAATGGCTTACACAAGTAAAAAAACCTCTACTTATTTATCCATTAACTTTTAGCATAGCCATATTTTTATTTTTTAGTTATGAAAAATCGCTACTAACATTATTATGGGTGATGGAGTGTTTTGTGTTGTTTGCTTTAAGCTTAGTATTGGGTGAAAAACAATTTAGGTTAATTTCTTTAACTGCCCTATTAGCCTGTATTGTACGATTATTTTTTTACGATTTATCAAGAACAAATACCATTACAAAAGCGTTAGTGTTTTTAGGTGTAGGCATTATCATGATTGCCATCAATAGCTTGCACAACAAATTTAAAGACCGATATAAAATAAAATAAGCATGAAAAAAATAGGCGTATTTACAAGTGGGGGCGATTCACCCGGCATGAATGCCGCCATCAGAGCTGTGGTACGCACAGCGGTGCATCATCATGTAACTATATCAGGTATTATGCATGGTTACGAAGGCATGATTAATAATGAATTTATTGATTTAACCACAGCCAGCGTTGGCAATATTATTCAACGTGGGGGTACCATTTTAAAAACATCACGAAGTGAAAAATTTAGAACAACAGAAGGAAGAAAAAAAGCTTTTGAAAATTTATCAAAACATAAAATTGATGGTTTAATTGCTATTGGTGGCGATGGAACTTTTACCGGAGCCAATATTTTCAAAAACGAATACAACCTACCATGTGTGGGCATTCCGGGTACTATTGATAAAGATTTAAACGGCACTGATTATACTTTAGGATACGATACAGCTGTGAACACCGCCATGTATGCCATTGATAAAATACGAGATACGGCAGATGCTCATGATAGATTATTTTTTATTGAAGTAATGGGTAAAGATGCAGGATATATTGCCCTAAATGCAGGCATTGCTACCGGTGCTGAGGCAATATTAATACCTGAAACACCCACCTACATGAATGAATTATATCAGCATTTAGGGGATGATTTCAGACGAAAAAAAATGTGTCATATTATTATTGTTGCTGAAGGCGATGATGCAGGCGGAGCCATTAAAATAGCTGAATTAGTGAAACAAAAATTTCCCTTGGCTGATTCACGAGTTTCAATTTTGGGGCACATACAACGAGGTGGTTCACCCACTTATTTTGATAGAGTTTTAGGCAGCAGGCTTGGGTTTGCAGCCGTTGAAGCTATGCTTAACGGAAATCATCAAGTGATGGCAGGTATAATAAATGATAAAATTGTGTTCACTCCTTTTGAAAATGTAATCAAACAACATCCACCTATTGATGTACAGTTTTTAAAAATGGTAAAAATTTTAACTCGGTAGGCTATACTTCATCTTGCTAAAGTTTTATCCTACGTTAGGTTTTAACCTCTGCCAATCACCACCGTACCCGATGCCGTGGCTAGTTCAGATAGCATAGTACTTAATTGAATGTGTACATATTGAATTTGCACTTGCTCTTCAGCCGAAGGAGCATCTTTTAATTTTTTCAAATTATCTAATTGTAATTTTTGTAATTTTTTTGTTTTAAATTTATGAATAGATGATTTTACATCCGCTTCAAAATTCATTTCTTTTGATTTTGTAAAAATTTGATGTTTCTTTTCCCAATTTTCACTAAGGGTATATTCATCCTTTAATAGTTCAGCTGCAAATGTTGTAATCTCAGGTTCAGGTGAATTGATTAATAAACTACCTTCAAAATGTTTTGTGTTTTCAAAAATCTGCAAAAAGGTATCATACATTTTAGCGCATGTTATATTATCAATTAATCCTAAATCAATTTCATCAAATAATATTTGTGCCACCAATTGCCCATTACTCATGGTTTTATTGCCCCATTCTAATAATATTCTGATAATATTTTTTTCTTGTTCTTCAGCATTGTTTGCTTTAAAAAAATTAGTTTGTTGTGGCGCCTGCTCATAATTTTCTTCCGATTGTGAGTGCAATAATTCAACATCATCATTGGGTATGGTTGAATGCTTTTTCATTTCATTACGCATCACTTTATTCACTTCAGCATTCACCATTTCTTCGCTTAATTGCATCATTGATGTAAACTCTTTGATGTAATCACTTCTAACAAAACTATCAGGTATTTTTGCTAAAATGCCTATCAAATCTTTTGTGATAGCGGCTTTTCGATATGGGTCAGATTGTGCTTCATGGATTGAATCTTGTATTTTAAATCGAATGAAATCTTTTGCATTGGCGGTTACATATTGGCTAAAAGCCTGTGCCCCATTTTTATGCATATAACTATCGGGGTCTTCACCATCAGGCAATAAAACTAATTTTAAATTTAAGCCTTCTTCAATAATTAATTCCAAGCCACGTAATGCTGCTTTTACACCAGCAGCATCGCCATCATACAACAATACCACATTTGGGGTGTATCGTTTTATTAATCGTATTTGATCAATAGTTAAGGCTGTTCCGCTACTGGCAGCCACGTTTTCAATGCCGCCTTGATGTAGGGATATAACATCTAAATAGCCCTCAACCAAATAACAAAAGTTATTTTTTAAAATACTATTTCGGGCTTGATACAAACCATATAGTACTTTGCTTTTGTAATAAATTTCACTTTCAGGTGAGTTGAAATATTTGGCGGTGTTTTTATCTTTTTTTAAAGTACGGCCACCAAATGCAATTACTTTTCCGGTTACATTTTGTATCGGAAACATAATACGACCTCTGAAAAAATCAGCATTGCGTTGTTGTGTGGTTAACCCACTTCGTTTTAAATCTTCAAGTGTAAAACCATGTTGCAAAGCCGCATCAGTAAAAGCTTTTTCGGCATCAGGGTGATAGCCTAAATCAAATTTTTTAATGATAGATTCAGTTAGTTGCCGTTCTTTAAAATAACTTAATCCTATCGCCTTACCATCTTCAGTATTCCATAATTGTTCAACAAAATAATCTTTAGCAAATTGATGAATGTTAAGCAAAACATCTTTGCCTTTTTGTTGCTCAATTTGTTGGGGTGATAGTTGAATATTATCAAAAGCAATATTGTATTTTTTGGCTAAATATTCTAATGATTCAGGATAAGTAAGGTGTTCATGCTCCATCACAAATTTAGTAACATTACCAGCCTTGCCACAGCCAAAACATTTGTAAATTCCTTTTGCTGGCGAAACCGTAAACGATGGCGTTTTCTCATCATGAAATGGGCAATTGCCAATCATATTAATCCCACGTTTTTTAAGGGTAACATAATCGCCAACTACTTCTTCAATACGTGCAGTATTTAAAATTTGTTGTATTGTATCTGCTGAAATCATAATGGAAAGATACGATGTAAATGCAAAAACGGAAAACAAAAATCTTCAGTAGATATTGTTTTCCGTTTTTTTTGAATTATTTATTTCAATAACAAATGCTTATCCTAAATAGGTTCTTAGGTTATCGCTGTATAAACCACGACGCATTTTTTTAATAGCTTTTTCTTTAATTTGACGTACACGTTCACGAGTTAATTCAAACTTATCTGCAATTTCATCTAATGATAATGCTTGTCCGTTCAAACCATAAAAATAAGCAACAATGCCTGCTTCACGGCTTGGTAATGATTTTAAAACGGAACGAATTTCAGTTTGTAATGATTCTTTTAATAATGATTTATCAGGTGTTGCTTCATTAGCATCCTCAATTAAATCACCAAAAGTTAAATCTTCGCCATCAGCCAAAGGCGCATCAGTACTCATATGTTTTTTGCTGCCTTCGCTCATCAAAGTACTTATTTCGCTTACGTTTAAATCTAACATTTCAGCCACTTCTTCGGGCGTAGGTTCACGTTCGTTTTCTTGTTCAAATTGCAACATGGCTCTGTTTACTTTTGAGTAATTGCCCACTTTGTTCAATGGCAATCTTACCAATCGGCTTTGGTCTAATAATGATTGCATGATGGATTGGCGAATCCACCAAACAGCATACGATATAAATTTGAATCCTTTTGTTTCATCAAAGCGCTGTGCTGCTTTTATTAAACCTACATTGCCATCATTAATTAAATCGCTAAGTGGCAAGCCTTGATGCTGGTATTGTTTGGCAACTGATACTACAAATCGAAGATTTGAACGTACCATTTTTTCTAATGCTGCCTCATCGCCCAATCTAATTTTTCGAGCTAATTCAACTTCCTCTTCAGGCGTTACTAAATCAAGCTTTGCAATTTCTTGCAAATACTTTTCGATAGATTGGCTATCTCGATTTGTAATTTGTGTGGTGATTTTAATTTGTCTCATAGTTTTAATTGGTTTTAATTTTTAATGTAATTCATGTGGCAATTACAATTAAGATGATTTAAAATTGAATTCGTTTAATTTTAAGATTTTTCAGTAAATTTTTTGGTTGTATAAAAGTTAGACGTGTGCGCCATCTAAAAAGTTGCACTGCATCAACACTTTTAACAAAAAATACAAGAAACTACGTAGATAATTTCGGGGTTTACGTAGCTGTAAAAGGGAAATACAGTTAGGTTTTAAAAATTAATACAAAACCACATAGGAATATAGTTAGGATAGAATACATGAATTATTGAATGCTATGTATAAAATTTATTTTTCTATGAAATTCTAATTTTAAAATAAGAGTTGAATAGTAGAACATAGTTTTCGCAAGCGAAAAAAACTATCTATCTAGGTTGTAAAATGTTTTACCATTTAGATTAAAGCCAGAAATACCAAAATCATTTTTCATTTTGTATTTCATTTTTTCCTATCAAAAAAACCTGAACCGCATTTGCGATTCAGGTTTTGTGTGAAGGAAAAAACATAGCTATTAAACCACTATTTATTAAGTTGCAATTTTTGTGTGATGATTTTATTTACTTCATTTGAATATACATTCAACAAGTAAATGCCATTGTTTTGGTTTGATAAATCAATTGTAAATTGATTATTATTCACGGTTTGTTTTTCAACTAATGAACCATTGATGGAATAAATAGCATACCATGAAGCGCTTGTGTTTTCAGGCATTTCAACAGTATAATTACCTGTTGATGGATTTGGATATACCATTAAATTTGTAGCCGCAATTTCTATATCATTTACATTATTATCAATTGAGTTAGCCGCCATTCTGTTTCCATTATTTATAATATTCACTTTATAATCTTCAACTTCGCCATTAAAACCAGTGGCACATGGCGTAATTGATGTGTTTGATCTTCGGATTATCACTCTCATTTTTCTTACTCCTTGTGATGCATTATTAGGAATAGTGATTGAAAAATTATAGTTAGCTGAACCGCTTGTAACATAAGTTGGTGCTACAACCCGTTCGCCAGCATCAGCAAAGCTTCCATTGTTATTAAAATCAATATATACTGCAAAGTTTTCACCCAAAATAATTCCAGGATTATAACCTGCGCTAAACTGACCAACAGTAGTTGACCCTTTAGCTAAATTGGTAGTTAAATTGGTATTAAAATATCCGCCAATTTCCCTGCCCGATGTACGATTTATAGTACCTAATGAAAACAAATCAATATACTCACTTCCATTTACACCATAAGCCATACAAGGCGCTGAATAGGTAGTAAATTGTGTGCTAACATAAGTGCTGATACCTGCTGTGCAATTTGCTTTCACACGTACATCGTATAATGTTGCTGTTGTTAAGTTTGATAAAGTTGTAGTGTTGTTGGTAACAATTACTGAACTCCAAGCTGAGCTAGTAGTTGGTTTATATTCAACCGTATAACTCAAACCACCATTAACAGCGCTCCAATTTATTGTAGATTGATTTGCTGTAGCGCCTGAAACAGCAATAGTTGCAGGAACATCACATGCAACATAAGCAGTAGTAAATGTGCCGATTACTGGATTACTATTTCCATACATACAACTTTGATTCACACAAAATTCATACGCCGTATTCGATAATAAACCGCTAATTGTTTTTGAAGCTGTTGAAGTTGTGCCAGCCGATGTCCAAGCATTAGAAGTATTTGCCAAACGATAACCCACTGAAAAATTTGAAGTAGTAGTGTTATAGCCTGCTGCAGGTGTCCAAGCAACCGTAGCGGATGTGGTAGCAATGGAAATAGCTGATAAATTAGTTGGCTCAGGACATGGCGTAGCATACAATGATTCCGTATAGCTACTCAATGAGCTGCCACAATCAGTGGCCACTCTCCATGTGAAAGGCGCTGTTTGAAACAACCCTGTCATCGAATAAGAATGGGTACTGGTATAAGCTCCTGAACCTGAACCCCATGAAGCATCCCACTGAAATTTAATATCAAAATAATAGCCAGCAGCGCCGGGTAATGAATCCCAAGTAAACGTAGAAACATTGTTGTTGTAAGTAACCGCCAAATTAGATGGCGCAGTACATTGTGCTTTAGCGCTATTACTAAAAATTGTAGCTGCCAATAAGCAAATAAAAAGTAAATGTTTTGTCATGATAGATTTGTTTTAGAGTTGAAATTTTTAATATTCCAACTTGGATTATTGAATTGTTTTCAATGCAAACCTATGCGCTATTTTACACTACTTTTGGTGTAATATAGCTTTGATAGAAGCCGATTGATAAGTGATGAATAAATAACAATAAGTGAAATTTTAATAATGAATAATGAAGTGAAATTGCTTTTAGATGATGCAGTGAAAAAAATAAATAACAAGGGTTTTATTTTGAATGACCCTATTTGTGTGCCTCATCAATTCAATAAAAAACAGGATATTGAAATTGCAGGATTTTTTGCAGCCACCTTTGCTTGGGGTAATAGAAAAACGATTATCAATAAAACAAATGAATTGTTGAATTTGATGGATCATGCGCCGCATGATTTTATTTTACATCATACCGATGCTGATTTGAAATTGATGGAACATTTTGTTCATCGTACTTTTAATGCTACCGATTTGTTTTATTTTATTGAAACATTGCATTGCATGTATTTACAAAATAATTCATTGGAAAATATTTTCGTAAAGCATACTGCCACTCAAAAATTTACCATGCAACATGCCTTAAAAGATTTTTATTTTGAATTTTTTAATGATGAATTTGCGCCACAACGCACCCGTAAACATATTGCAACACCTGATAGAAAATCGGCCTGCAAAAGGCTATGTATGTATTTGCGATGGATGGTTAGAGACGATAAAAAAGTGGACTTTGGGATTTGGAAAAAAATAAAATCGGCTGATTTAATTTGCCCTTTAGATGTTCATTCCAGCAATATTGCCCGACGATTAAATTTGCTACAACGCAAACAAAATGATTGGCAAGCCGCCGTTGAACTTACTGAAAGTTTAAAAAAATTTGATGCCCTTGACCCTGTGAAATATGATTTCGCCCTATTTGGAATGGGGGTGAGCAACATTTAATACATTCTATTTTTTCTTATCATGCTTTAATACTTCAGCATCTACATGAAAAATAATTTCTTCAGCAATGTTTGATTGCAAATCACCAACCCGTTCTAATTTTCGTATTACTGAAATTAAATTCAATAATGAAATAGTTTGAGTTGGGTTTTGTTGAATATAATCAGCAATGATTAAAGTGGCTGAAGCATTAATGTTATCAATATGTTCATCCATTTCAAATACTAAACGGGCTTTGGCTGAATCATTGTTTTGAAAAGCTTCAATATTGTTATCAATCATGTTATTGGCTACCGCAAACATTTCTTTTATTTTCAAATTATTTAATAATTGCTCATCGTATTGTTCGCTATTTTCAATTACATAACGGGCAATGCCTTTTGCATTATCGCCCATTCTTTCAAGGTGCGAATTGATTTTAAACGAAGCAAAAACCAATCGCAAATCAACTGCCACTGGGTTGAAAAGTGCTACCGTATTTTCACAAATTCTATCAATTTTTAATTCTTCAGCATTCACTCTTTTTTCAGTAGCAATTATCTCACGGGCTAAGCCTTTATCATGTTTTAATAAAGCTTCAATGCTTTTATTCATCTGCTTTTGAACCATCAAAAACATATTGATAATTTCTTCTTTTAACTGTTGCAATTCTTGCTCTAAGTGTGTCATTTACTTTTGTTATTAGTTATTGTGTCAATAGTTATTAGGGTATAAAATTCATTATTGAGTGAAGCGAATAACTTACTAACTCAATAACAAATAACCTATTGCTATCCAAATCTGCCTGTGATATAATTTTGTGTTCGTTCCACTTGTGGATTGGTGAAAATTTCTTTTGTATCATTATACTCAATTAAATCACCTAAGTAAAAAAATGCAGTTTTATCGCTTACTCTGGCGGCTTGTTGCATATTATGTGTTACAATTAAAATAGTATATTTTTCTTTTAATTGATACATTAATTCTTCCACTTTGGCGGTTGAAATAGGGTCGAGTGCTGAGGTGGGTTCATCCATTAGCACAACGCTGGGTTCAACAGCTAAAGCACGGGCAATACACAATCGTTGTTGTTGCCCACCACTTAAACTCATGGCTGATTTTTTTAAATTATCTTTTACTTCATCCCACAAAGCCGCTTGTGTTAGTGCTTTTTCAATTTTTTCATCTAAAGTTGATTTGGCAGCAATTCCATTAATTCGTAAACCATAAGCTACATTTTCATAAATAGTTTTTGGAAATGGATTTGGTTTTTGAAACACCATTCCAATATTTTTTCGTAAGGCATCCACATTCAATTTTTTTTCATTGATGTTTATACCATCTAACAATATTTGTCCCTCTACATCGCAGCCTTCAATCAAATCATTCATGCGATTAAAGCATCTTAAAAAAGTTGATTTACCGCAACCTGATGGCCCAATTAATGCCGTAACTGTATTGGTTTGCACAGCAAAATCAATTCCTTTTAAAGCATGATGAGCACCATAATACAAATGCAATTTTTTTGTTTCTAATTTGTTCATCTTTAAATTTTAGTTATTTCATTTTTACTTTTTTGCCAAATTTTTTTCTTAAAAAATTAGCAGTAAGATTACAAACCAACACAATTGAAATCAGCACCAATGCAGTACCATAAGCTATTGGTCGTGATTCATTAATATTAGTTCCGCTGGTTGATATCACATATAAATGGTAAGGCAACGCCATCACCTGATCAAAAATACTATGTGGTAATTTGGGTAAAAAATATGCCGCTACTGTAAATAAAATTGGTGCAGTTTCACCACTAACTCTGCCAATTGAAAGAATTAAACCTGTAATAATATTGGGGAAGGCAATGGGCAAAGTAACCCGTTTGATAGTTTGTAATTTAGTAGCTCCTAAGCCAATACTTGCTAATCTGAAAGTGTCATCAACTTGCTTCAAAGCCTCTTCGGTAGTACGAATTACCACTGGCAATGCCAATAAACCTAAGGTGAGTGAGCCTGCCAATATGCTATCGCCAAAATGTAATTGATTTACAAATAATGCCATTCCGAATAATCCGAAAACGATGCTGGGAACGCCAGCTAAGTTGTTGGTCATTAATCGTATAAATTTTTTCAACGAGCCTTCACGTGAATATTCATTCATATAAATGGCAGCAGCAACGCCAACCGGAAAAGCAAAAAGCATACTTCCGCCTACTAATATCAATGTGCCTACAATAGCAGGAAATATGCCTCCTTTGGTCATTCCATCTTGCGGCATTTGTGTTATAAAATTCCAATTGATAACTTTTATTCCATTAAAAATTATAAACCCTAAAATGGAAAAAAGAACTATCACTACTGATAAACTCATCAATCGGAACAACCAAAAAAAGAATGCTTGTGTAATTCGTTTATTCATAAATTATTTAGTGCCTCTTTTTTTTGATGATAAAATTTCAACATAAATATTAATAGCCAACGTGATTAAAAATAAAATACAACCCAATGCAAATAAGGCTTTGAAGTGCATTCCGCCATAAGTGGCTTCACCTAATTCGGCAGCAATAGTTGCCGGAATAGTTCGTACGGGTTTTAATAATGAAAAACTTAATTCAGCCGCATTGCCTGTAACCATTAACACCGCCATGGTTTCACCAACTGCCCTGCCAACGCCCAACACAGCTGCAGTTGTAATTCCGCTTGATGCATAAGGTAATATAACTTTATAGATGGTTTGCCATTTATTAGCACCTAATGCTAAGCTTGCTTCCTTCATTGATTTGGGCACTGAACGTATAGCATCTTCAGCCACTGTGATAATGGTTGGCAATGCCATGATGGCTAAAACTATGCTACCAGCTAAACCTGTTTCACCAACTGGTAAATTAAAAATTTGTTGAATTTTAGGAACGATGATAACCAACCCAAAAAAGCCATACACCACACTTGGTATGCCTGCTAATAATTCAATAATTGGTTTTATAATATTTCTGAATTTTTCATTTGAAATTTCGGCTAAATAAATGGCTGTGGCTAAGCCAAATGGTAATGCAATGGCAATGGCACCTAAGCTTACTAAAAGTGTACTAATAATTAATGCTAATACGCCTAATTGTGCAACAGGTTGAGCTGTTGGCAGCCAAGTAGCATGGCTGATAAATGTAGCAGGATTAATGGTTTCAGAAGGAAGAATTTTTCCTTTAAAATTTTTGCTAATATATTTTTCAGGAAAATAAGTAATGATGTTAGGCGTTTCGGCAATGTGTTGATTGATGCATTCAGGAAGGTTTTTCATGTTGTCACCTAATGCTGAATCTGAAAAAAAAGAACCAATATCATCTATCGTAAATACTTCAATTTCAGCATCATTGCCATTAAAAATTTTCCAATTGGTGCTATCTCTATCAAAAATAACTTTGTATTGTTCAGGCGTTAGTGATTCAATTTTATTTGATTTATTTACTGCAATTACGTATCCAGTTTCAACTGGTGTTTGCTGAAATAATCCTATCCCTTCTTTAAATAGAAAAATAACAATGAGCAGCACAATTATGCTACTCATCCAACCACTTAATTTTATAAATGAAATTGTTGCGTTATCAAATATTTTTTTTAACACCGTTTTTATTTTGAATATAGATAGTTTTTAAATATACAAAAACACATTGAACAAAAAGGTTCAATGTGTTTTATATTTTATTAATTTTTTCTGATTATTTTAATGAGATGTAACCCACTTCATCAATAGTTTTCTGACCATCAGCACTTAGCACATAATTGATGAAAGGCATAACTGCTGCTTCATTCTTTTTATCATAATAAAAAAACAACGGACGTGTGATAGGATATTTTTTTGATTTTGCATTAGCCACAGTTGGTTCAATAAATTCATTTCCTTTGAAAGCAACTTTTAATGCTTTTACATTATCAACGTAAGCAAAACCTACATAACCAATTGCACCTTTAGTTTGTGATACTGATTGTACAATAGCGCCTGTTGCTGGCATTGATAAAACAGATGAACCAAAATTCTTTTTGTTCATAACATGCTCTTTAAAAAATTCATAAGTGCCTGATGAAGATTCACGACTGTAAGCAACAATAGCCATATCATCACCGCCCACATCTTTCCAATTTTTAATTTTGCCTGTAAAAATTCCTTCAATTTGCTGACGGGTTAATTGTGTAACTTTATTTTTAGGATGCACAACTATTGATAAAGCATCCCAAGCAATCATGGTTTCTTTTATTGTTCTGCCAGCTTCCTGTAATTTTAATTTTTCATCCATCTTCAAACTTCTTGATGATTGAGCAATATCAGTAGTGCCATCTATCAATGCTGAAATACCAACACCACTACCTCCGCCAATTACAGTTACGCTAGTTCCTGGTTTTGATTTCATAAACTTTTCAGCCTCTTTTTGTGATATAGGCAATACAGTATCGCTTCCTTTGATTTTAATTCCTTTTCCCTGACCAATTACTAAGGAAACTAATGCAATTAGTGTTAATGTAAAAATTCCAATTACTTTTTTCATTTTGATAATATATTTTGATTTTTTGTTTAGCATGATTTTTATTTCACGATGCAAAAATCCAAACCGAATATTATCAAATTGTTAAACAGAGGTTATGCGATTGTAAAGATTGTGCTACCCCAACAGCAAAATATTAGGAATAAAAAAAGTTACTTTTAAGGTTTAAAGTTATTGAAATCTAATGGCTTTAATAGGTTTGATATAATTGATGATAATGGCTGGCAGTAGCAAACTTAAAATGCTAACCACAATAAAGCTTAAATTGATGAAGCCGATTATCCATATATTAAAATCAACAGCCACTTCCGATATATAATACGTTTCTTCATTCAGTTTTATTAATTTAAAAAAATGCTGAATAGCGCAAATACCTAAGCCAATTGCATTGCCCCACAATACACCTTTCAGCAAAATAAAACTTGCCTGAATAATAAATAATTGTCGCAATGATGCAGCTTTCATGCCCATTGTTTTTAATATACCAATCATTTGTGTGCGCTCTAAAATTAAAATTAACAAGCTTGAAACAACATTAATTAATGCCACAATTAGCATCAATACCAAAATTAAAATCTCGGTAGTGTTTTGTAAATTAAGCCAATCAAAAAGTGTAGCAAATATTTGATGTATCGTTTGCGACCCCATACTTAGCGGCAAAATATCTTTATTAATGGTGGTACAAATGGTATCCATTTTTGAAAATGGTTCAACAAATATTTCATAACCACCTACTTCGTTTTGTTGCCAATTGTTTAATTTTTGAACCAATCTAATATCCACAAATGAATATACTTTATCAAACTCAACTAAGCCTGTATGATAAATACCGCTTACCTGCAACTTGCGTACACGTGGGCTTTTATCAATAAAATAAACCATACACTCATCCCCTTTTTTCAAATTTAGGCGGTTAGCAATTTTTTGCGAAATAACAATTTTGTTGGATGCCAATGAATCATTAAGCTGAAGCAAATCATTTACCGAAGTGGTATAATTAGGTATATATTGTTTGAAAAAATCATTATTAAACGAACCATCAATTCCTTTTAAAACAACCCCTTCAATCTGCTCACTTTTTTTTATGATGCCCGGCTTGGTGGCAAACGGCTGAACTAATTTTACATGTGATAGCGCTTTAATTTCATTCAGCTTTTGAAGCGATAAATGAATGGGCGAATTTTCATACGAGCGATTATCAGAGTATTCAGTAATTTGAATATGACCCCAAAGGTTATAGGCTTTTTGTTCAATCACTTTCTGAAAACCATTTACCATAGCCGTTGCCACTATCATCACCGCCAAACTTAATGCTGTGGCTACTGTAGCCACTTTAGTGATTAATGCCGAAAAGTTTTGCTGCTTTTGCTGTACAATTTTTGATGCTATAAAATAGGGTACTTTCATAAAAATTAAAAACATAAACCCACTCCTAAGTTTACTTCTGTTAAAAGCGGATTTACGCCCGATGAATAATAATTAAGTGATGGCAAAATTTTTCCAATTTGAAATTTGGTTTGGTATTCTTTTAATAAATTTTGAAAAATATTAAAACTAAAATAAAAATCTTTTTTTGATTCAGGGTGCAAAAAGTAAAACCCTGAAAAGTGAAACCCAGCATTAATTTTTTTTGATTCCGATTTAAAAAATTCTTCTGCCAATAATACATCATTGTTTAAAAAAGCTGCATTACTATTATAAACACTAAATATAGCACCTTGATAAAATGTTGTATGTGTAAATAATCCTGAATATAGATGAAGATGTTTGTTTTGTAAAAGAGATATTGCAAATGAAAACCGAATTTTTAATTTATAATCAGTTAAATACGAAGATGGGTTGATTTGATATTTAACAGCATTTGATACTAAAGCTATTGATGTTAATGACCCTAACGCCTTTTTGTTTTTTTGAATAAAAGAAAGTGAGGTTGAAAAATTATGCAACGGAACAATTCTATCTACTTGATTAGTTGGCTTGGTATTGATGTTTAAACCAAAGTTGCCTCCTACTAAAAAGTTATTATTACTATTTGCAAAGCCTTGAGCCGTAAAAAAAATAGTAAGTAGGAATAGTAAAAAAAAAATGCTTCCTGTTTTTAATTCCATATATCACATTTTTCTAAATGAATTTCAGAGCCGTAAAACACTTTGGTAATCTGCTCAAATGCTGGTGTAAAATCAGATACAAAAAACTGATGAATTGCTTTTGTTTTTTGTGTATTTAATAAATTATTTTTTTGTAATACGGCCTGCACAACTTCGGCTGTAATAATAGTAGAATCAAGCACTGTAACTTCATGATGATAAAAATCTTCTATCGTATTTTTTAAAATTGGATAGTGGGTACATGCCAACACTAATACATCAATTTTTCGTAATTTTTTATCATGCAAATATTCTTGTACTAATAAATTACTGCCTTGATGTTTGCTAAAACCTTCTTCAATTAAATGTACTAAAAGTGGTGTTGCCAATGATGATACATGGTTTACATCCGCTGCCTTTAATTTATTTTCGTAGATTCCACTTCCTACCGTTCCTTTAGTGGCAATGATGCCAATTTTTTTATGCGCAAAATTATTTTTAATATGATTTACCATTGGTTCAATTACATCTACCAACATTATTTTTTCACCAAATATTTTTTTTAATTCTTCAAAAGCGGCTGCTGATGCAGTATTGCAGGCAATTACTACCATCTTACAATTTTTATCCATCAAAAATTCGGTAATTCTTTTTGAATATTGTCTTACGGCTTCGGTTGATTTATCGCCATAAGGCAAATGAGCAGTATCGCCAAAATAAATAGTGTTTTCATGTGGCAATAATGTAGCAATGGCATGCGCAACGGTTAGGCCGCCAACACCTGAATCAAAAATACCAATTGGTTGTTTGTTATTTGTCATGCAATTTTATACAAATCTAACATCGGTTTCCATTACATTACCACACTGTTTGCAGGTACGCAAATCTTCACTGGCGTAGTATTCCTTAAATCGTGATTGAAAATCTGTTTCAATATTTTCTTGCATAAAATAAGTTTCATGCAATTTATTATTGCAGTTATCACAAAACCAAAGTAAGCCATCTTTCATGTTTGTGCCTTTGCGTACTCGTTCAATCACTAAACCAATTGAACCAGCGCTGCGGCTTGGGTTGTGGGGTGTACGGGGTGGTAATAAAAACATATCACCGGCTGATAATTTTACTTCAACACATTTGCCTTCTTGTTGTGTTTTTACCACAATATCACCTTCTAATTGATAAAACAATTCTTCAGTTTCATTGTAATGATAATCCTTTCGGGCATTTGGTCCGCCTACCACCATTACAATAAAATCGGTTCCTTCAGGATACAAATTTTTATTGGCAACAGGTGGTTTTAATAAATGACGGTTTTCGTCAATCCATTTTTGTAAATTAAAAGGGGAACGTACCATGGTTTAAAATTTTATCTGCAAAGTACGTAAAGTTTTTGTTTGAAAATAATACAACATCATAGATTCAAAATTGTGTTTATTTTTTCACAAACTGTTTTATGGATAAGTTATTTTTTACATCGTATAAAAATAAAAAGTAACAGCCATTTTGTAGATTACTAATATCAATTGATGATTGCTGTAAGGTATTGGAATAAATTTTTTCACCCAATAAATTTTGAATTTCATATCTAATAAAATCACCTCCTTTAATAAAAATTTGCTGCGATGTAGGGTTAGGAAATACATCAATAAAATTACTGCCTAAAGCATTTTCAATTCCTAATCCAATCACATTGAATGCTATTGAGGTTGCTTTACAATTGTTAGCATTAGTTACTTCTACTGTGTAACTGCCATCATGTGTTGGTGTATAAATGGCATTGTTAGCGTTATTAATTATTGCTCCGTTTAAATACCATTGATAGCTTGCAAATGATTGTGACGTTGTTAAATCAATACCATTTTGAATAATTGTAGGTGATGGCAAATTATATACATTAACAATTTGCGATGCTGTGCCACTACAGCCATTGCCATCTGCTACTGTTACGGAATATGTTCCCGATGAATTTACTTGGATAGAACTTGATGTATTTGAATTTGACCAATTATAATTACTAAAAACTTGAGAAGTGCTTAATGTTACATTTCCGCCTGCACAAAAATTGGTTGGGCCCGAGGCATTGATAGTAACAGGTATTGGAGTTACAGTTACCACTTGTGATGCTGTTCCTTTACAACCATTTGCATCAGTTACGGTTACTGTAATTGTACCCGAAGTACTAACCACAATTGAACTTGCCGAACCTCCTGCTGACCATGCATAATTGCTAAAACTTGGTATTGTATTTAAAGTTACATTTTTGCCTGTACAAAAACTAGTTGGGCCCAAAGCCGAAATACTCACTGGTATTTTATAATTTTTTACCGTGAACGAATCTTTACTTATACAACCCAAAGAATCAACTGCTGTTAAAAAATATTTACCTGCATTTAGTAGTACTGTTGCCGTTGTATCGCCATTGTTCCAACTAAAATATTTTCCTTGAGTAGCATTTACAGTTAATAGTTTGCCCCAACAAATTGAGTCGGACCCTGTTGATGTAGTAAAGGTTTGCGATAGTAAACAATAATTTTTTTCATAAGCGCCCATATCCACCTTGTTACCAAATGTTCGGCTTAATGAATCTAAATCATAATTGTAAATTGGGCTGATATAACTATTTTTTCCTGCATCAATTCCTTTTGATAAAGAGTTTAAATGATAGTCATACAAAGTAGCATCAAATGGGGCAGAGATAGTTAATGCTGGATTAATAAATTTTGGATTTGCATACATATTGGTACCTGAAATAGTGCCGCCAAATACGCCGCCGTTAATTAAATTGTATTCAAATTTTTCATTGGTATATTTATATGTTTGATTATTAAAACTGCCTGTATTTTCAGATAATATACAGTTGTACATATTTGTTTTATCTGTTAAAGCCAATGGGTAATCATTATTGCCTAACCCTAAATTACTTTTGTTATTGGCAAAGGTGCAATTTACAATATTGTAAGTGTTAAAATTGTTGAATGAAACAATATACATGGCTGCGGCCCAATCTGAATAATTACCAACTATTAATGAATTAGTTAAGTTCATTATAGCTGCATCATTAACACCAATTGCCCCTGAATGGCTTGCTGTTGCTTCATTTTTTGTAATAATACATCTATCAATATTTACATTACCTCCATCTAAATAAATACCACCAGCAGCAAGTGATGCCAAGTTTTCTTTAATGATACAATCTGAAATAGTTGCGTTAGCATCTACATAAATAGCGCCGCCGTTACTTAAAGCATTGTTGAATAAAAACGTACAACCTTTAATAGTAATACTTCCTGAGCCTGTGCTGCATAGTGCACCACCATAATATGCGGTATAATTATCTTGAAAAATACAATTAGCAACAGTTGGGCTTCCGTTTTTATTATTAAAGCCTGGGCCTTGAAATGAACCAACCGTGTTATGACCTGCAATTATCTTAAAACCATCTAACAATGTTGATGAGCTAACATTTGAAGCACTTACTACAGTGTACGAATTGTCGCTAGTGAGGGCTGTGTTTCCAATATTACCACTTAATATAGTTATATTGCTAATAAAATTACGCTGACTTAGCAAAGTTTCGGTGCCATTAAATCCGCCAAAAACTTTGCAGCTACTTGGCAATACAAAGGGTATAGTTCTAGTGTTGGTGGTGGTAGGTTTATAAACACCTTGTGCAACCCAAACGCTATCTCCGCCAACCGTGGCACCTAAGCCCAATTGTAAATCAGTAAAAGCATCAGCCCATGATGTTCCGTTATTGGCACCACTTGCATTAATATTTACATACCAATGTGTTGCCGATACTTTAATACTTATTAAAATAAATAAAATAATTAGTGCCTGTTTTTTCATGTTATTAATTATAAAGGTTAAAGATACTTTTTTTTTATAATCCAACTTTGCTTGTTGAATTTCAAAAGCAAAAACCTATTTTCGTTCTTTAATTTTTTACAAAATGAAAAAACTTTTTCTTCCGCTTTTAATTAGTGTTTGTTGTTCAGCAATTGCATTTGCTATTCCGCCCATGCGTATTATGCCTGAACTTATTCGATTGAATTTTGATTCAAAAAATCCAAATAGTGAATATCGCAGCCCTGAAAACCCATACTATTGGAAAAACAGAAAACCTTTTGAAACCTACTGGCAGCAAGATGTTCAGTATAATATCAATGCAATTGTTGATGAAGTAAATGATATTATTATTGGCGATGAACAATTAATGTATATCAATAATTCGCCTGATACACTGAAAGAAATTTATTTTCATTTATACCAAAATGCATTTCAACCCAATTCGTATTTAGATGATTTGAATAAAGCAAATAATATAAAAACAAAATGGGGCAAATATGAATCAAAAGGTATGGGTACTGAAATAAAAGCCATCCGAATAAATGGCGATGATGTAA
>JBEANU010000295.1:0-5688 GCA_041165265.1 Bacteroidota bacterium
TTGCTTGATACGACCATCTGAACTTTACATATTCAGGCTCGTTTGATTCAATTAATTCAGCTTCTTCTTCAGAGCCGTTCCATTCAAATACCCAATGCGTACGTGTATTATCAACTTTATCAGCAAACCACTGCGCCAAGCCCGATGTGGTAGAAATAAAATCATATAATATCGAGGGAGATGATTTTATAATATATTCTAAGCTAATTGCTTTCTTTTTTGCCATAATATTGTTTTGTTGTAGTTGATATAAACTAATAGTGTGCAAGTATAGAAAAATAATTCAACTAACAAAATTTTAAAACCAAATATTATTTGTATTTAAATGGGTATTAGTTTATCTTTGCACTCCCTTAAAAAAAATTATTGCTATAAATCAAAGGTTTATTTATTAAAATTACTAACCTAACCAATACTGAATGAGACAACTGAAGATTACCAAATCGATTACCAATCGTGAAAGCCAAAGCTTGGAGAAATATTTACAAGAAATTGGTAAAGTTGATTTGTTAACCCCCGAAGAAGAAGTTCAATTAGCTGTAAAAATTAAACAAGGTGATCAAATTGCTTTAGAGCGATTAACCAAAGCTAACTTACGTTTTGTGGTATCAGTGGCTAAACAATACCAAAATCAAGGTTTATCATTATCTGATTTGATTAACGAAGGAAATTTAGGATTAATTAAGGCTGCTCAAAGATTTGATGAAACTCGTGGTTTTAAATTTATTTCTTACGCAGTTTGGTGGATTCGTCAAAGCATTTTACAAGCATTAGCTGAACAAAGCCGTATTGTACGTTTGCCATTGAACAAAGTAGGTTCGTTAAACAAAATCAATAAAGCATTTTCGCAATTAGAACAAGAATACGAACGTGAACCATCACCTGAAGAATTGGCAACTGTTTTGGAAATTGCAACTGAAGAAGTAGCTACTACTTTAGGTGTTGCAGCTCGTCACGTAAGTGTTGATGCACCATTTGTTGATGGAGAAGAAAATTCATTATTAGATGTATTAGAAAACCCTAATGCACTAACTACTGATGGACATTTGGAATACAATGAATCGTTACGTCATGAAATTGAACGTTCATTATCTACATTAACGGATAGACAAAAAGATGTAATTAAATTATATTTTGGTATTGGTGTTGAACATCCAATGAGTTTGGAAGATATTGGTGAAAAATTTGGATTAACTCGTGAACGTGTTCGTCAAATTAAAGATAAAGCCATCAATAAATTACGGGGCACAAGCCGTAGCAAATTATTAAAAAGTTATTTAGGTAATTAAAAATAAAAAGGAAACCCAAAAGGTTTCCTTTTTTTATGTAATGATGCCCCACATAGTTTTGATGAATAGCTTGTTTTTTTGGGGGGATTGATAACTATCTATTTTTAAAATTAAAAATGATAGTACCTGTTTCTTCTTCAGCATCTTGCTTGGGGTTGAACTTTATTTCTTTAGCAGCTTTTAAAGCCAAACCTCTTAAATAGGAACTGGAAGTTGTAGAACCTTTTTCAGTATATTTTGCATTGATTACATTACCTTGATCATCTACAGTAATGTTTATAGCCACTTTGCCTTCTTCTTTTGAATTATCATTAATTACAGGGCGCTTTCGTACCCCTCTTGAACCAATTTTTCCTTTAATACTCCAGCCTGCACCTGCGGTTCCATTTCCTGTATTTTCACCAAAATGATTTTTTGCATTTGGGTCACCATTTTCAACACCTTGGTCACGATTGCCTTTGCCCTCACCTTCACTCACTGAACTATTAGGATGATTCAAAGCACCTTTTAATTTATTTCTGAAAGCATCTTGTTTTGTTTTTTTATCGGCTAACTCTTTCGCAATTCTTTCAGCTTCAATTTTTTCAGGATTAGGATTAGGATTTTCAATTGGTTTTTTTGTAATGGGTTTTATGGTTGGATTTACTTTTTTTCGTGTTTCAACCGATGGCGCATCTTCCGCATCTTGTGTATTTACGGCATCAGGTGTTTGTGTGGCTGCCGTTGAGTGCGCTTTTGCACTACTTTCTTCTGTGTTATCAGCATCACTTATGGGTTGCACATTACCGCTTCCATCTTCACTATTTCCTAAATTAACTAACATACCCATTTCTTCTTCAGGTTGTGCTATTTTACGAAGTGAGTAGGGGATAAAATACAACAACAAAAACAACAGTATCACAATACCAAAAGTGATACCTGCTGATTTAATTTGCGCTTGTTGTTCAAATGTTGAAGTCATAAAAAATTAAATTTGGTTATTGAAATGAATGGTATAGATTCAAAAATATATTCATTTCCATATCCTTATTCTTGAATTGGTTTGGTTGCCAATACTACTTTTACCTTTAAATCTTTAGCAATATTCATCACCTTTACTACCTCTTCAATAGGTACTGATTTATCAGCATTAATAACTATTGCAGGGTCAGTTTGATTACCCAAAAAAGGTTTAATTTCTTCCTTTAACTGTTCAAAGGCTACAGCTTTAGTACCTACTGAAAAATTACGATTTTCATCAATGCTTACTACTACAGTTTGTTTGGCTGATGTGTTGGTATCAGCTTTGGGCAATGTAAGTTTTATAACATTTGGGTTAGCTAATGTAAATGCAATTAAAAAGAAAAATAGTAAAAAGAAAAGTATATCACTCATGGAGTGGGTATAAATTTCAATATGTCGGTTTTTATGTCGGCGTGATAAATTCATTTTATTTTTCAGTTGGTTCTTGTAACAAGTCTAAAAATTCAAATGAGGCAGTTTCAATTTTATTAATTACTTTATCAATCATACTATTTAAAACTTGATACCCAATAAATGCAAAAATTGAAACGATTAAACCTGATGCTGCTGTAACCATTTTAATATTAATACCGCTTGCAATGGTATTTAATGAAGGATTATTTACTTGTGAAATATCTACAAACAATTTCATCATACCTACAATAGTTCCTAAAAAACCAAACATGGGTGCAATACCAGCTACAATAGATAGCACAATTAAAAACCGTTCCATTTTATAAATTTCAAGTTTGGCAACATTTTCCATGCTGCGTTCAATTTCTTTAATTGGTTTACCAATGCGGCTTACACCTTTTTCAATCACACGGGCAATGGGTGATGAACTGCCTTTACAATAACTTTTTGCACCTTGTAAATTACCTGTAGTAATATGATCTTTAATGGCTGCCATAAAATTATCTTCAATTTTACCTGCTTTATTTATAATCATAAATCGTTCAACAAAAAAGTAAATGGCGGTTAAAAAAAGTAAACCAATCGGAATCATAATCCAACCACCTTTAATGATTAAATCAAACAAACTAAGATGCTCTTGTTCAGCAACTTTAGCTACTGCATCAGCTATTTTTTTTGTTGAATCAATTACTTGTAATACGATATTTAGCATTGTTTTTTGTTTTTAAAATTATGTAGGTAAAAATAAATTTATGTGGTTGTAATTCAGTTGGTTTTACTTGTATTTTATAAACTAAAATGCGCTGCTTGTATAATGTAAACTACAACAATTAATACCAAACGTGCTGTTGTTAGTTTTATTATTTTGCTTTTAATTTTATTGCAATAATTTTATGTAGTAATAAAAAAATATTTTTGTATGAAAATAATTTTTGAAACTGAACGATTGATTATTAGGCAGTTTTCAACCCAAGATGCTCATTTTATGATGCGGCTTTTAAATACGGAAGGATGGCTGCAATTCATTGGTGATAGAGGTGTTCATTCAACCGATGCTGCTTTGCAGTATATCAATAAATTAAATAATTTTTATAGTGAAAATGGATTTGGATTTTGGGCTGTTGAAATAAAATCAACTAAAAACTGTATTGGTTTGTGCGGCTTATTAAAACGTGATGAGTTGGAATTGGCTGATATTGGTTTTGCTTTTTTACCCAATTATTGTGGCAATGGGTATGCTTTTGAGGCAGCTAACGCTACTTTGAATTATGCAAAAACTGAACTTTTAATGCCATCAATTTGTGCCATTACTTTAGCCAATAATTTTAATTCAATAAATTTGATTAAAAAATTAGGCTTACATTTTCATAAGGTAATTAGTATGGATAATGAGGAGTTGAATTATTATTGTTAATTAGCTTTGTAGCCAAGCCAAAAGCTTAGTAAACAACGATGTAAGAAGCATTTAGTGGGTAACAAAACAATAAATATATTTGTAAAATGGCTGGCAAAAATCACATCATTATAGATTAAGCAGTGTAAACAAGGAAAGGCTGATACAATGTTTAAGTTTATGAGTAATTTTGAATCAGGCGGTCACCAAGCTCAACGCTCAAAAGCTATGCGGCAACTTGGCGACAACAAATACAGCTTCGCTTCTTCGGGGATTAATAAATAAGAATTGTATACCAATAAAAAAGCCGCTTGCTGTAAAAAGTAAGCGGCTTTTTTTATGACTAAAGTTAATTCTACCCAAAAACTTTTCAAAATACTTTATAAACTGAAAGCCATAAAATGATTAATAATTTATAAGTTTGCTTATCAAATATTAATACATCATGCAATGGAAAGCTAATTTAATTCAACATAAAAATGAAGACCGCATTGCCGTTTATTTTGAAAATACGCCTACATTAAATGCTCGGATAAAAAAAATAGCCGATGCAAAATGGAGTAATACTATGAAGGTATGGCACTTACCTGACACAGATGAAAATCGCAAGCGATTTAAGTTATTAGAAAATACAGCCAATCAAAATCATGAGGCAATTTCCCCTACAAAAGTAGGCTGGGAATGTTAATAGAAGGAACACAGCTAGAAAAAATTGAACGATTTAAACAGTGGTTGAAAAGTAAAAGATATAGTGAATCAACGATAAAAACCTATTCCGAAGCACTAAAAATATTTTTGATTTTTTTTCAAAATAAACCAATTAATCAAATAACTAACAACGATTTAATTACGTTCAATAATGAATATATTATAGCTAATAAATTATCATCTGCTTATCAAAATCAAATTGTAAATGGAGTAAAATTATTTTTTGCAAAAATTGAAAATGCCAAACTGAATCCTGAATTGGTGCATCGTCCGAAAAAATCAAAACAACTTCCTAATGTTTTAAGTAAAGAAGAAGTGAAACAAATTTTGAATGCGTCAACTAATATAAAACACAAAACCATGCTTAGTTTGATATACAGCGCAGGATTGAGGCGAAGTGAATTACTAAACATGAAAATTACCGATATTGATTCAAAACGAAATTTGATATTAATAAAAGCTGCTAAAGGAAAAAAGGATAGAATAACACCTTTGAGTGAAAAAATCATTTTAATGTTACGAGAATATTATCAACTCTACAAACCTCTTACATGGTTATTTGAAGGACAAATAAAAGGTGAACAATACAGCGAAAAAAGTTTAGAAAATGTTTTAAAACAAGCCTTATCAAAAACAAACATCAAACGCCCTGTTACATTACATTGGCTTCGCCATAGTTATGCAACGCATTTATTGGAAGCAGGCACTGATTTGCGTTACATACAAGAAATATTAGGGCATAAAAGCAGCAGAACAACCGAAATATATACCCATGTAAGCACTAAAAGTTTACAAAAAATAAAAAGCCCATTTGATGATTTGTAATAAAAAATAAAATAATACATTTGTATAAACCTTGATAGTTATGAGGCAAAGCCAACA
>JBEANU010000296.1:0-5031 GCA_041165265.1 Bacteroidota bacterium
AAAAATACAAATTCACCTGCGCCAGTTTTCAGTGAATTATTTTGATAGAAAGTGTTGTGATGAATATTGGTGTAATGAATTCTGCCTGTTGAAGAGGTATAGTTGTAAATGCCTATTGATAAGCCCTGCAAGTAATTATTATAAATCAAATTTTCTCTAATTTCAATGTTGTCAGTTCGAGCATAATTGGAATACGCTGAAATGTTGATTCCGAAATCACAATTGTAAATTTTGTTTTTTTCAATCCTACAATTTCTTGCACCACTGATAACCATGCCTTGCTGATACATTCCTGGCGTATGATTGTACACATCATGAATAGTATTATTGCTTATCAAAATATTTCGAGCATAATCATACTTCCATTTTTTTGATGTGCTATCACTTCCAACCAAAGCAATTCCTGAATTAGCAATATGATGAATATGGTTGTTTGAAATTTCACAATCATGTACATTTCCAGCTACACCAATGGCTTGAGCCATATTGAACGAATTATTGCCAAAATCACAATTTGTTATTTTAATATCATGAACGCCAACAGCCGTTGTATCATTTCCATACAATGCAATACCTGTTGAATGTTTATTAATTAATTGCTTGAACGTGCAATTATTTATTTCAATAAACGATGAAGTATTGCCTACAATGATGGCAGGCTGCCAATTGTAAGCTGAAGATGAATCAGAAATAGCAAAATGAATTCCTTGAATTTTAAAATAAGATGGGCCATAAAAAGTGAGAACGCCCCAGCCGTTTATGCCTGCACCATCAATCACTACTAAATCATTTTGATAGTTTTTTACCGTGATATAATTAGATGGTAAACCTGTAACTAACGGAATTATTTTTTCAGAATAGTTACCTGCAAAAATTTCAATAGTACTTCCTGCCGAAACGGTAGTCACTGCTTTTTTAATCGTTTTCCATGGCGTTGAAATAGTAGTGCCGTTATTGGCATCATTACCCAAAGTGCTTACGTAGTAAGTGGTTTGTGCTTGTGCATTGCTTACAAACAAAAATATTAGGAATAAAAAAATGAAGCGTACTGAAAACATACTTTTTACTTTAGTGTAAAATAAAGTATTATTTTTTGGAGTACAGCAAAAAAAAGAGAAATAGAAAATAAGCTATTGGTAACTGATGTGAAATGCGTACTTCTATTCATTCAATATCTGAAACCTATTACTTTGCCAACTCTTGTAGTTGGGTTTTATAATGAAAGAAAAACTCTTTCACCACAGGAAATAATTTCCCTATCATATCAATTGTAAAATGACCTGCTGGAATTAAATATTGAACCACTTGCGATGATTGCTGAACCGAATTAGGCAAAATATTTATTTGCAACAACATCCAAATGATGCAACTGAACACAGCTGTGATGATGGTTACACCAATCAATCCCCCAATCAATTTATTCACAATAGTTAGCTCCACCATTTCCAACATCGATTCAATTAGTTTTCCTACCAATCTAAATAATAAAACTACAGCAATAAATAATCCTATATAACACACAATAGGCGCATATACACTATGCCAATTAACTAATACAATAATTTTTTTAGTAAAAAACATAGTAGCTATAATGGCTGTAATGTAGCCTGCCAATGATAACACTGCCATCACCAAACCTTTGCTAAAGCCTTTATAAAAGCCATAGGAAATTGCCAATAAAAAAATAATATCAATCGTCATTTTTTTTGAAAATTAATTACCAAATAATATTCATCAATACCTTACTTTTTTCAGCATAATCTGTATTGAAATGTAATCCTCTGCTTTCTTTTCTAAACTCAGCACATTTTGTAATTAAATAGGCTACGGTTATTAAATTTCGTAATTCAAATAATTGTGGTGATACGGTAGAGCTGTGGTATAATTGTTCGGTTTCTTCCCATAATAAATCAATGCGTTTCATGGCTCGATGCAAACGAACATTGCTACGAACTATACCCACATAATCACTCATGATGGCTTGAATTTCTTTCATGCTTTGTGTTATCAAAATCATTTCTTTGGGTAATGCAGTTCCTGCTGCACTCCAATCAGGTAGTTGATGATGAACAAAAGTGCCTTCTAATTTTTCTATCGTTTTTAAATAACTACGATGTGCAAACACCATAGCCTCTAACAATGAGTTAGATGCTAATCTGTTAGCGCCATGCAAGCCTGTGCTAGCACATTCGCCGCAGGCAAATAAATTTTTGATAGATGATTGTCCCCACTCATTTACTTTAATACCACCACAACTGTAATGCGCCGCAGGTGCTACAGGAATATATTGCTTCGTAACATCTATACCAATGCTCAAACACTTGTTGTATATGTTTGGAAAGTGTTGTACAAAATCATCAATATCAATTTGTGTACAATCTAAATACACACTTTCATCACCGTTGCGTTTCATTTCATTGTCAATAGCACGGGCCACAATATCTCGTGGCGCAAGCTCTTCACGGCTATCATAATTTTTCATGAAGGCTTCGCCTTTTCGGTTTCGTAAAATACCGCCTTTGCCTCTTACTGCTTCGGTAATTAAAAACGATGGACTTTCACCCGGATGAAATAAAGCAGTAGGGTGAAATTGAATAAACTCCATATTTTCAACTCTGCCTTTAGCTCTGTATAGCATGGCTACGCCATCGCCAGTAGCAATTCGTGGGTTAGTAGTGGTTCGGTACACTTGTCCAACGCCACCTGTAGCCAACATGGTTATTTTTGAAAGAACTTTTTCAATTTGTTGATTATCAGTATTTAAAACATACACTCCATAACATTCCACATCAAGTGTAGCCTTGGTAACTAATTGCCCTAAATGATGTTGGGTGATAATATCCAACACAAAACAATGTGTAATGATTTTGATATTGGGTTGTTGCTTAATTTGATTTAATAAAGCCCGTTCAATCTCTTTGCCCGTAACATCTTTATGATGTAAAATTCTAAACTCTGAATGTCCGCCTTCTTTTCCTAAATCAAAATTTCCTTTTTCACCTTTATCAAATTCGGCTCCCCAATTGATCATTTCATTGATGCGTTCGGGCCCTTCTTTCACTGTGATTTCAACAATAGATTCATTACACAAACCATCGCCAGCAATTAATGTATCGCTGATATGTTTTTCAAATGAATCATTCATAAAATTGGTAACACCTGCAATACCGCCTTGTGCATACTTGGTATTGCTTTCATCTTCATCGCTTTTGCTGATGATTAATATTTGCAAATCGGGTTTTGCTTTAGCGGTTTTTAAAGCGTAGGTTAAGCCTGCAATGCCGCTTCCAATTACTAATACATCAGTAGTAAGCATAATTTAAAAATGAGTTGTGATGAAAAAGAAAACAAAGATAAAGGCTTTAGCTAAGCATAGTACTTGCTTATCTATACGAAACGGAAAGATTTAATTGTCCATCAAGTCCATCACGAATAATTCTCATTAAAGTTGAGAGACGAATATCACTGGCGTTGTTTTCAATTCTTGAAATATACGATTTTGTTGTTCCACATTTAGTGGCAAGTTGCTCTTGTGTTAAATGCTTTTTCTCTCTCATTTCTTGAATAAGAACTCCAAGTTTAAATGCTTCATATTCTTGTTCATATTTGTCTCTTTTTATGGTACCTTTTTTTCCATAGTGCTTATCCATATGGTCTGCAAAAGATGTTAAATTATTATTTGCTTTTTGTTTACTCATATCTTTATTATTTTTTTCTGTATTCGTTATTCGCCTTGTTTGACTCACTGTAATACTCTTTTTGTAATTTGTTTGCTAACTCAATTTCATTTTTCGGTGTTTTGTCTGACTTCTTCTGAAAACCATTTACCAAAACAATAAGCTGCCCTTTATCAAAAAAACAAAATACTCGAAAAATGTTATTACCAACCTCAACTCTAATTTCATATAGCCCATCCGAGTCTTCAATGTGTTTAAAGTATTTTACAGGCACTTTTTCTAACTCAGAAATCAACTGTAAAGTCCAGTTGAATTTCTTTTGCACTTCTTTATTCTGATTATTAAAGAACTCTAAGTAATAATGCTTATAGTAAAAAATATGACGAATGGTATTTTTATTCACGTTGTAAAGTTAGCCAGTTAGATAACATTTTCAAATTTATAAACACACAATTAAATACACTGTTCTATATTTAGTTGAGGGTTGATTTCCGTCTTTGATAGACACCAAACCTTCCTCATTAAATAAACCCCTATTGCTTCACCACCTTTTGATGCCAAACTGAATTACCACTGATTACTTCCACCCAATAAATTCCGTTAGCAATATTTTTGGTTGAAATAATTGTTTGTGATTGATTATTGATAAGCTGTGTCATAACCTCCGAACCATTGATAGCAAACAGTTTGATGGTTCCGTTAGTAATATTTTTACTGAACTGAATATGCAATTCATTATTAATTGGATTAGGATATAATTTAGTTTTTTGTAATTCATCAACAGCATTAATGCCTGAAACAAAAATAAATTTACAAGCTGATGTATCTATACAATGTTCAGGTTGAGTGGTTACAATTACTGAGTAATAGCCACTTTCAAAAGGTAGCAATGTATCATCAACAGCGCCTTGTATTAGGTTGTGTACGGCACAATCGTACCATTGAAAAGTAGCGTTGGTGGCATGAGCAATCAACATTTCATTGCTTACTGTTACCGATGTATCAACAGGAATTACGGCGGTTGAAAGCGTTAAAGTATAAACCGTGTCGCAACTTGTAGTACTAAAAATAGTATCGGTAAATGTGCCAGATGCATTATATGTTTTTCCATTAAAAATAAATCTACCACTTTTGCAAATAGTTCCGCTAATGCTGATTGGTTCATCGGTTCGTACATTCAAATTCAAAGTTGTGATTGAATCGCAACCATTATAATTTACTAAAGTATCCATAAAAGTTCCTGCCGATGAATACGCATTTCCGTTAAACAAATACGATTCATTTTTACAAATGGTAGTGGTGGTTGGAGGTGCTGACGTGGGCTGGAGTAGGTAAATAGTTTGGGTGTCTTTAG
>JBEANU010000297.1:0-10867 GCA_041165265.1 Bacteroidota bacterium
AATAATTCAAATTTAAATCAACCCAACATTAATTTTGTTGATACTGGCAACCATGCCGTTCAATTAATTGTAACCAATAATTTAAATTGTAGCGATACATTTATTCAAAATTTTAAAGCCTATCCAACCCCAGTTGCAGGATTCACAGTTCTCCCAACATCAGGCTGCGAACCTTTATTAGCAAGGTTTTTAAACAATTCATTAAATTCAAAATATTATAATTGGATGGTAGATGGAGTACAATATTCAACAGCAATTGATACCATTTGTTGGTTTACGAAGTCAGGAATTTACAACCTACAATTAGATGCTTATAATTATGCTAAAACCTGTAGTAGCACTTATGTGCTAACCAATAATTATTTTGTTTTTGATAAACCAAAAGCTGATTTTTTATTTTCAAATGTCAATTCAGCAGCACCCAATGTACATGTTGATTTCACTAATATTTCTAGTCAGAATGTTGTTTCATATCTATGGCAATTTGGCGATGGTGATAGTGATACCGCAGCAAATCCATCACACGATTATGCTTATATAAATGATTTTAAAACTACCTTAATAGTGTTTACCAGCAACGGTTGTAGTGATACCATTACAAAAACTATTGAAACAAAATTTGATCATGGTTTATTTGTTCCTGATGCATTTATGCCATTTTCAGATAAAGAAAAAAGTGTAAAATATTTTAAACCAGTTGGCTTAGGATTAGAAACCTATCATCTTACAATTTACAATACTTTCGGAACCGTTTTATTTGAATCAACTGCTTTAGATACGCAAGGTTCACCAACTGAATATTGGGATGGAAAATTTAAAGATGAAGAATTACCACAAGATGTGTATATCTGGAAAATTGAAGCCACATTCAGCAATGGTGATGCTTGGCAAGGAAATACATACACAGGTTCATCACCTAAAAAAATTGGAAACGTAACTTTATTAAAATAATACTATTTGAAAATGCCTACTTCATTACATAAATATTTTGCTTTATTTAGTTTGATTTTTCTTACAAAAATTGCAACAGCCCAAGATCCCCATTTTAGCCAATTTTATAATCAAAATTTAGCTGTAAACCCAGCGTTTGCAGGGCTTTATGAAAATACTCATGCAGGTTTATTATTTAAAAATCAATGGTTTAATATTCAAAATGGATTTAAAACTTTCAATATTGCTGTTGATGCCCGTGTGCCTGAAATGGGTGGCGGAATTGGATTACTAATTCAAAGTGATATGGAAGGAAATGGACTTTTAAAAACCAATGATATTGGTGCCATGTATAGCTATCGAATTCAATTATTAAAAAATAAATTAGTGTTGCAAGCTGCCATGAAAGTATCGTATGTTCAACAATCTGTCAATTTATCAAAGTTTACATTTGGCAATCAATTAGATGCCACACAAGGCTTAATTTCAACCAATCAACATCTTAAATTACCAACCGATTCAAAAATTGGTTTTATTGATTTCACAAACGGATATGCTGGTTATTACAATCATCACAAAACAAAACGAAGCCCCAAAATAGCCTTCACATCATCATTTGGCGTTACTTTTAATCATATTACACAACCTGAACAAAGTTTGATTTTACAATCTGCAAAACTGCCATTAAAATTTAATTTGTACTACACAGCAGTAATTCCTATTGCAAAATATTATGAAATAAATAGTAATAAAGTTTTGATGTTGGGCAGCATGTACGAGCAACAATCAACATTTAGTGAATTTACTTTTGGTGCCAATATTAAGCGACTACCTTTTTATTGTGGCATTTGGTTTCGTGAACGTAATATTGCTTTTAGTAATATTGATGCATTAATTTTAACCATTGGGGTTGATAAACAATTTGATAAATATTCAGTAATTAGATTTGGTTATAGTTACGATTTTACCATTAGCAAACTAGTTGGTCAATCACCCGGAAGCCACGAACTATCAATATCCTATGCTAATAACTATTCAAAAAATAAACAAAAAAGGTTAATGGGTAAAAAACAAAGTTGCTTCCGATTTTAATTTTTAAGCATAAAAAAATCCGCCAGTCAACCACGAACAGACGGATTTTAAAAAGTTGCCTTTTTATTATAACCTCTGATGCAAAAATAGCTTATTAAATAAGCGTTTTCAATATTGCGAATAACTGAATTATATAAGTATTTAACATGATTTTTGAAAATTCCTTTCATACTTAAAAACAAAAAAAGCGACTCAAATTGAGTCGCTTTTAAATATCATTAAGCGTTACGCTATTTTACTCTCCTATCAAAGCTTTATATTGTGAAGCAGTTAATAATTCAGCTACTTCCACTTCATTTGTAAATGTCATTTTAATCATCCATCCTTCACCGTAAGCATCTTTATTTACAGCTTCGGGGTTTGAATCTAAATTTGAATTTAGCTCAATTACTTTTCCTGTTAACGGAATAAATAAATCACTTACTGTTTTTACAGCTTCTACAGTTCCAAATATTTCTTCTTTATTTAAAGTTTTACCAACTGAAGGAACATCTACAAAAACTATATCACCCAATTCACGTTGAGCAAAATCAGTTATCCCTACAGTAGCCGTAGTTCCTTCAATTTTAACCCATTCATGGTCTTTTGTGTAATGTAAATTATCTGGAAAATTCATTTTTAATTATGTTTTAGTGATGACGCAAAAGTAAAATTTAATTCCGAATTTTTTTACAAAAATTTAGATGACAATAAATATTCATCTACCAAAAAATCAAATGTTTTATAAATAAAAACGGCATTGTAAAAAGATGAGTTAAAAAAAATATTCATTTTAATAATAGTATTAAATAAAGCACAAAAAAAACCGAAGTTGAAAATGTTTCAACTTCGGTTCAATCAATTTTATAATTCAATACGCTACATCATTTTTGTTCGTATTCAGCTGAATTACATATTATCTAAGTGTAATAGTTTTTGTTTTACCATTTCTTGTAACGGTAGCGGTGTTATCGCAAGTGCCATTACCAAAATCAATGGTAATCATCGATTTACCTGAAGGTGTAATTTCTAAAGCACCTTGAGTAAAATGTTTAGCACAACTCATATCTCTTATTAAATCATTGCCCGATACTGTATTTGCTGTAAATGATGTACCATTAGCCGCTGTACCATTTGCTGTACCTGATACTGAATATTTATTGGTAGTTGAATAGCCAGTAGCTAAGCCTGCAATTTGTGTACGTAATTTTGTTTCAGAAAAAGTAACAGTACCACCATTATTAGCTTTTGTAAAGCTGATACTTGATGTTACATCCCAACTCATAAATCCTGCACTATTGTATCCATTATTCTCAATGTGTTTTGTGCTTGAGTTGCTAAATGTTTTCATATCATTAGTTGTTTTACCTACTGCATAGCCATTATGATAAATATCAATCACGGCGTTAGGAGTATGATATTTACCTGAATACACTACTATAATTTTTCCTTGTCTGTATCTTCCATCACGGCATTGGCAAGGGCTTGTGCCAAAATCAATAGTTAATGTATCAGTGTTTGATGAATTTGCGGTATCAATTGAAATGGTAGCACAGCCGCCCAAAGTGCTATAATTATTTGATGTACGCATATTACCACTACTCTTTCCGTAAGCAAATGCTTGGTCGGCAATAGTTTGGGTTTCAGATGATGAGCCTTGTGCATCAGCATTATCGCCAACGGCTTCAATTTCAGCATCTGTAATTTTGGAACGACGGCATGATTGTAAAGTTATAATGCTTATCATTAAAGCACTCATACATCCTGCAACTAAAATTTTTTTGTAGTTCATGATAATTAATTTTTATTGTTAAATAATTTATTTTGTTTGTAATGCTATGATGCAATAAAAGATATTAAGTTTAAAAGGTAATGAAAAAAAGTTATTTTTCAATTCGTTCAACGTTCTGAATGCCTTGTAATTGCAGTAATTTTTGTGATAATTTTTCTAACTGTTCGGTATCATTTATATAAACCATAAACATACCTTCAAATATTCCATCCATGGTGTCAATTGAAATTGAACGAATATTTAATCGCATTTGCCCTGAAATAACTTCAGTAATTTTACTCATTACACCTACTTCATCAATACCTATTATTTTTAATTTTGTTAAAAATGCTACTTCATGATTTTTACTCCATTTGGTTGCAATTACTCTGTGTGCTTGATTGCCCAATAGTTTAATGGCATTAGGGCATTTTGTACTATGAATTTTTAAACCTTCGGTGGCTGTTACATAGCCAAACACATCATCACCCGGAATGGGGTTACAACACTTTGCTAATGTGTATTCAACTTTTGCCGAATTATCATTTCCAAAAATTGTTATCTCCGCATTTTTTGAAAGTATGGTTTTTACTTCTTTTTCAAAATCAATAATGGATGGTGAATGATTTTTTTCTTTTTCAAACACAAACTTACCACCCAATATTTTTACTTTATTCAATACTGATAAATCAATATGTTTCAAACCAATTTGATATCCTAAATCAGTACTATTTGATGATTTAAAATAATTCAACAAAGCTGTGGTATTTTCATTGTTGAGTGCAACATCTAATTGCTTCATTTTTTTCTCTAACATCAATTTACCATCCTCTGAAATTCTTTTCTTTTCATCTTTAAAGGCATCCTTAATTTTAGTTTTTGCTTTAGCCGTTACTACAAAATTTAGCCAATCTTCATGCGGCTTTTGTTTAGTACTGGTAATTATTTCAACCTGATCCCCATTTTTTAATGGATGGCTTAAAGGCACTAATTTATGATTTACTTTTGCGCCAATACATTGCAAGCCTAAGGTAGTATGAATTTCAAAAGCAAAATCTAAAGTTGTTGCTTTTGACGGCATCATTCGGGCATCGCCTTTGGGTGTGAATACATATATTTCATCAGCAAATAAATTCAGTTTAAAATCATTAATAAAATCTAAAGCATTAGCATTGGGGCTGTTTAGTACATCTCTTATTTTATTTAACCATTCATCTACATGGGTTTCATTTTCTTTTCCTTCTTTATATTTCCAATGCGCAGCAAAACCTTTTTCAGCAATTTCATCCATGCGTTTACTTCTAATTTGCACCTCTACCCATTTGCCTTCAGGCCCCATCACGGTTGTATGCAAAGCCTCATAGCCAGTACTTTTTGGGTTTGAAATCCAATCTCTAATTCTATCAGGATTGGGTTGATAAAAATCGGTAATGAATGAATATATTTTCCAACAATCTTGCTTCTCGGTTTCTATTGGCGAATCGGTAATAATTCTGATAGCAAATAAATCATACACTTCTTCAAATCGTACACCCTTTTTTACCATTTTATTATAGATGGATGAAATAGATTTTGGTCTGCCATACACATCAACATTCATCCCACTTTCATTAAACACTTCCTTTATCGGTTTTATAAATTCATTAATATATTTAGTGCGTTTACTTTTTGATTCAGCCAATTTTTTTGCAATATCTCTGTAAATATCAGGCTGCATAAATTTCAAACTCAAATCTTCTAATTCGCCTTTAATGTTATACAAACCTAACCTGTGAGCAATTGGTGCATACAAATAATTTGTTTCGCTGGCTATTTTCATTTGCTTTGGTCGTGCCATGCTATCCAACGTTCTCATATTATGAAGCCTATCAGCAATTTTTATTAAAATCACTCTCACATCCTCTGCCATGGCAATCAATATTTTTCTGAAATTTTCAGCTTGTGCGCCACTGCTTACATCAAACACACCTTTGATTTTTGTAAGCCCATCAATAATTTGAGCCACAGGCTTACCAAATTCTCGTTGAATATCTTCCAAGGTTAATTCAGTATCTTCCACAACATCATGAAGCAAGGCACAAATAACAGCAGTAGAGCCTAATCCGAGTTCGCCAGCTACAATTTGAGCCACTGCAATGGGATGCAAAATATAAGGTTCGCCACTTTTTCGGCGCATATCTTTATGAGCATCAGCAGCCATATCAAACGCTAATCTGATTTGCTTTTTATCACCTTTATTCAAATTGCCTTTTAATGATTTTAAAAGGTTGCGATACTCTTTTACAATTCGTTGTTTTTCAAAATCTTCAGCAATATTTTTAGTTTCGTTCATTTTTTATTTTTTGTTTCAAAAAAACATCTACATTTGCAGTCCTAAATTTTGCAGGTGTGGCGTAACTGGCAGCCGCGTCAGACTTAGGATCTGATTTCGAAAGGAGTGGGGGTTCGAGTCCCTTCACCTGCACCAATTAAAGACTGTTGATTTTTCAGCAGTCTTTTTTTTTGATTTTTTTTATCCCCTACTCTATTTTATATGCTTTTCAAAATTCGATTTTTTAATTGATTTTTTTAGATTTTAATTAGATTCAAAATCCACCTTAAATTGTTGGTTGGATATCTTTAAAAAACAAAAAGAGCTGACTCGTATTGAATCAGCTCTTTTCATCTATAAAAACCAAACTCTATTTTTTTAAATCAATGGTTTGATCTTGCTTTCGTAATTTGCGTTGTGTTTGTTTCAATTTTAATTTGTATCGTATTAAATACATAGCAGGCGATACAACCAATGTTAAGAAAGTGGCTACAATTAATCCATAAATAATTGTCCAAGCTAATGGACCCCAGAATACAACACTATCACCACCCAACCAAATGTTTGGTTTGAAGTGTGTAAACAATCCTGGAAAATCAATATTAACCCCAATCGCTAATGGAATCAAACCTAAAATAGCGGCACAAGCAGTTAATAAAACTGGTGTCATACGGGTTACACCACCTTCAATAATAGCATCTTGCACATCATGTCCACGGTCAATTAATTCATCAATAAATTCAATTAATATAATTCCGTTTTTAACCACAATACCTGCCAATGCCATGATACCAACACCTGTCATTACTATTACCATACTATCACCGCTGATTGCATATCCAAAAAATACACCTGTTAAACTAAAAATGATAGTAGTGAAAATAATTAATGGTTTTGATGTTGAGTTGAATTGAACTACAATTACAACAAACATTAAAGCAATGGCTGCCAAGAATGCTTTGCCTAAAAATGCACCTGTTTCAGCTTGGTCTTCTTGTTCGCCAGTTTGTTTAATTTCATAACCTTCGCCCATTTTTATATTTGCAAAAACATCTTTCAATTCAGCATTAATTTCATTTGCATTATAACCTTCCAACACATTACTGCCTAGTGTAACAACACGTTTTTGGTTTTTACGATTGATGCCACTAAAGTTGTTTGTGAAATCTATAGAAGCCACACTGCTTAAAGGAATCTGACGATATTGACCATTCGTCATATCACGAAATGAAATAATTAAATTCAATAAATCTTCGGGTTTGCTTCTATACTTTTTATCTAATTTAACCATAATAGGTACTTCATCATCACCATCTCTAAATTTAGATGGATTGGCTCTATCACCATTTAATGCTGAAGATAAACTCATTGCAATTTGACCAACACTAAGTCCTTCACGTTGCGCTTTATTAATATCCACTTTTACTTTTAATTCAGGTTTGTTTAATACCAAATCTGATTTTAATTCTTCAATACCTTTAATGCCACTATGATTTACTACTGCTTTTACACGAGCACTAATGGCAATTAATGAATCAAAATCATCACCACTAATTTCAATATTTACAGGCTTACCAGTAGGTGGTCCGTTGCTTTCTTTATCAACGCTTACACGTACACCTGGCAACCCTTTCACTTTTTCACGAATGGCTGTAAGTATGTGTGCTGTATGAGCTCCATGGCGTTCCTCGGCTGGTTTAAATGCTACTGAAATTTTTGATTTATGCGATTGTGGTGTTCTATCTGGTTGTTGTGGATCGCCAGCACCAATTGCTACATTGCTAATTACGCTTTCAACCAATTCATTTTTCTCACCAATTACTTCATACACTTTTGTTTCTAAAATTTTTGTAACACTATCGGTAAATGCTACATCTGTTCCAATTGGTGTTTCGATATATACATATACAAAGTTAGGGTCGCCGCTTGGAAAAAATTCAACTTTTGGTTTTCTGATTCCAAATAATACGATACAGCTAATAAAAAAGGTAGCAATTGTAGCAATTAAAATTTTCCATGGATGTGTTAATGCCCAAGTAATTAAACGCTTATAACCATTGCGTAGCTTAGGTAAAAAGTTATCTTGAAAACGATGAATTAATGGATTTAAAACATAATGAACTAAACATAATAAGCCAATTATCACCAACATTAAATTACCCAAACCAAACATAGTAGTTGAACCACCTAATGCAAATAAATAAAACATTACGCCTAATATTCCTAATACAATAAATGCCTTTTTGTATTTACCAATGCTTTCCTCTTTATAATCATCATCACGTTTCATAAATGAAACTGCAAATACAGGATTAATTACAAATGCCACTACTAATGATGCAAACAAAGTGATGATTAATGTCATTGGTAAAAAGTACATAAATCTACCCACTATGCCAGGCCAAAATAATAATGGGAAAAATGGCGCTACGTTTACCAATGTACCTGTTAGAACAGGCCAAAATACTTCACCAGCCGCCTCTTTCACGGCTTCCATAATACTTTTATCTTTATGCTTATTAAAAATTCGATGGCTATTTTCAATTACTACAATGGCATCATCAACTACAATTCCTAATGCTAATAAAAACGCAAACAATACAATTACATTTAACGAAAAGCCCAAGCCCGGCATAAACAAAAATGCTAACAATGAGCTTAATGGAACTGAAAGCCCAACATAGAAGGCATTTTCAACGCCCATAAAAAACATCAACACAATTGTTACAAATAAAAATCCTAAAATTACGGTGTTAATTAAATCGTTTAATTGGGTTTGAGTTTGTACACTCAAATCGGCAGTGTAGGTAACTGCAAGGTCTTTAGGAAATTTATTTTCTTGAAAATCTTTTACAGATGCTTTAATTTTTTCGGCAGCATTAATCAAATTTTCGCCACTACGTTTAATTACATTTAAGGTAATTACAGGTTTGTGATCTAATCTTGCATAACTTTCTCTATCCTTGTAACCATCAGTAACTTCAGCTATTTCACTCAATTTAACTACATTGCCCATGCCTGCTTTAAAAGTTAAATCTCTTATTTGTTGCACCGTTTTAAACTCACCACTAACACGTAACGAACGACGCAATTCTTTCACATTAATATCACCACCACTTATGCTCATGTTGTTATACTTCAATGCATTTTCAACATCGCTTAAACTAGCAAATGATGATTGCATTTTGTATAAATCTAAATTAATTTTTACTTCTCTATCCAATGCACCAATAATATCGCAACGTGTAATTTCTTTATTGGTTTCAATTTTATCTTTTAAATCTTCTGCAAATTTTTTCAATTTAGTAGCATCATAATTACCACTTAAATTAATATTCATACATGGCATTTCGCTAAAATCAACTTCTTGTACTTGTTGATTTTTTTGAGCCTCAGCAGGTAAATCTACTTTAGCTTTATCAACGGCATCTTTTACACGTTGCTTAGCTTCAGCTACTTCTATACCTGTATTAAATTCAACAGTGATAATCGAAATACTTTCTTGCGAATTAGAAACTACTTTTTTTACACCACTTACCGATTTAATTCTTTTTTCCAAAGGCTTAGTTACTGTATTTTCAATATCAGTAGGCGAAGCACCTGGATAAATTGTACTTACGAAAACTGTAGGAATAACAATATCAGGAAAGCGTTCTTTTGGCAATCCTAAATAGGTCATTAATCCGGCTAAACTTAGCAATGCTGTCATTACATACACTGCTGTTCTGTTTTTTATACTCCAATTGGTTAATGCAAAACCGTTTTTCATTTTTTATTTTTTTTGAACCACAAAGACTCAAAGACAAAAGTTTTATTAAGCTTTAAGTTCGTTGTGCAGTTATTAAATAATTATTCTTTTTATTCCATCTTTTATTAATGGTACATGAAAGTTGATTAAAAAACCAAGCCTTGAATCAGCTAATTTTAAATAACTTATTAATTGAGCTGTCCAAACAGGATGAAAATCTTGCTGTGCTTTTAACTCAATTATTATTAAATCATTTACCAAAATATCTATTCTTAAACCATCTTCCAATACAACATTATCATAATAAATTGAAATTGTTTTTTGGCGTTCGTAATTAATTTTTCTTTTTTCTAATTCATAACAAAAACACTTTTCATACACACTTTCCAATAATCCTGGGCCCATTTGTTTATGTATTTTATAAGCAATATCAACTATTTGGGTTGCTAATAATTCCTCCTCTTCACTTAATTTCTTATACATATACTTTTAACCTTTGTGTCTTAGTGGTTCTATTTTGATGATGCTTTTACAATTTTACTTCTTGTCCGTCAATCAATTCTTGAAAACCTGTGCTGATTAATTCATCACCATCAGATAATCCTTCTTTAACTATAATTTGTCCGTTATAACTATCGCCAGTTTTAATAATTGTTTTATGAGCTGTAATTTTGCTGCCTTCTCTTTTAGCCAACATTACAAATTTTCCTTCTTCGCTGGTTTGAATTAAATTTTCATTGATAACAATTGCTTTATTAACTGATGCATCATTAATTTTTAAATTAGTAAGCATATTAGGTTTCAGCTCATTGCTGCTTACTGCCACTTCTACATTAAATGTACGGCTAATGGCATCAACGCTATTACCAGTATAGGTTACAGTAGCATTTATTTCTTTATTCAAATCAGGAATAGAAATTAAAACACGATTACCTGCATGAACTTTATTGATATAAGCATCCGCTAATTTTGCTTTAATTTTCATGCTACTCATGTTTATTACTTTAATTCCTGGCGACATCATTCCCACCATTTC
>JBEANU010000298.1:0-8186 GCA_041165265.1 Bacteroidota bacterium
TACAATTCCAATTACAAATTTCAATTACTCTACCCACCCATATTTACCTTATTAAAGTAACATTTCCATTTAAACTTTTAAGCTCTCCATTAAAATCAGTTGCCATGATTTTAAAAATATAAACCCCTGATGGTTGTTCATTTCCTTTAAATTTACCATCCCAACCTAATGTTGTTAATTCAGTAGTTGAATACACTATTTCACCCCATCTATTAAACACTTCAAAGTAATTTAGTTTTGTAAAATTTTTGTACAACAGAAAAAAATTATCATTTTTTCCATCTCCGTTAGGCGTAAATGCTGTAGGTACAATAATTTCAGGGCATTCAATATAAGGTACCCAAATGGTATCCCGTGAACTACACCAATATTCGTTATACAAAATTGCGTATACAAAATCGCTTTTTAATGATTTATACACTGGGTCGTAGCAATTTTTACAAATTATTGTTGCATTTGTATTATTGCTATACCAAGTTATTTTTGAGCCCGTTTGATTTTCATTGGGAATAAATTGTAATTGAACTGAACGCCCCAAGCAAGTAGGTGCAACTGAATCGGGTAAATTAAAATAAAATGGGTTGGATACGCTTACCAACACTGAATCAGTACGTGAACAGCCATCAATAGTAGCCGCAGTAAAAGTATAATATTGAGTGGCAGGTGGTGTTACATAAGGATCAAGCACTGTGATATCATTAATAAATAAATTTGGTGCCCAAGTATAAATATAAGGTGCATAATCTTGATTGGCATAAGCATTTAAATGCATTGATCCATTATGACAAAAAACAGTATCTCTTCCTGCATCGGCATTTATAGGTATTGGTTTTACAACAAAAGTTTTTATTAAAGTATCGGGTGTGCAACCAATATCAGTAGTGATAGCTAATTTAATGGTATAAGTGCCTGCTTTCAAAAATTTATGCGTAGGGTTTTTTATAGTACTATAATTATTTGCACCTGATGTGGCGTCACCAAAATCCCATGACCAAGCATTTACTACTGAATAGGATAAATTTGTTTTACTTGTATCCTTAAAATTTACTGCGCTACATTCCAATGAATCAATTGATGTGATAGTAAATCCCATTGTTAGTGGTGATGGCAAAATAACTATTGTTTTCAAAAATGTATCGGTGGTACAATTTAAATCTGTTTTAGCAGATAATGAAACGGTATAAGTTCCAGGTCTGCTATAAACATGTGTAGGATTTTTTAAATTACTTAATCTTTTGGTTGACCATTTATCACCAAAATTCCAAGACCATTGCGATACATTTGAGCCCAACACATTAGTATATGAGGAATCAAAAAAAGAAACTAAACCGCAAGCAAATGAGTCAGTTTTATAATTAAAAAAAGCGGTTGGTTGTGGTAATAAACGTAAACTATCTGTTACAACTAAAGAACATGAAGGCGAAGAATATGGCACTAATGAAACAGAATAAACAAGAGCAGAATTGGGTGTTGGTAAACTAAAACTATCATTTGCCGTATGTGCAATTACAGGCGGACCAGTACCGGCAGTATCCCAAATATAATCAGCAAAACCAGGTGGGGCAAACAGTGTAGCGTATTTATTATTCTGACAATAGGCACTTGATAAGGTAAAATTTTGACATCTGATATCCACATAAGCATAACCAAAATGCCCACCTTGACCACAATCATAAGTAGAGAACTCTAAAGAAACAATATTGCCTATAACTGATGTTAAATTAAGCGCTACAGGTAACCAATTTGAACAAATGATAGGATTGCTGGTGGAAGCAGATGCTGTAGAAATGAACCAACCTGGTGGAATATTATCTGGACTTGGTACTTTTAAAAAGACGCTACCACAAGGAATTTCTATTGGTGTTGCATAAGGATTTGAGGCAGGCCCATAATCATAAGCATTAAATACAATTTTAGATTTAACACATGAATCATGAGCAGGATTAACGTCATTCATAACAGCAGCATACCTATACACTAAATTTGAATTAGCGGCCGTTACAATAAATTGTGCTCTTACTTTTTCTGATTGTGAACCACCAGCACTGTTGCCTAATTGCAGAGCAAAATTTCCATAACCCGGATAAGGACATATAATCGGCAGGTTACTATATGGATCAAGCCCTGCACCTGTAACTACCTGTACTCTACCTGGCTGCTGTGCATTAATCCCTTGATAAGCACATGGTTTTCTTGATGCACTTGAGCACCCTTGTTGACATAATAAAAAACTATCTCCACATACCGGATTACACCCACTTGAATCAATATAAACTCTCCAATTTGCTAAGTTTCCAGTTTCAAAATCAAGATTATTGGTGCATTGAGCAATGCTTAAATGGTGTGATAAAATAATTGATATACAAGTGAATATAGCAACTAAATATTTGGTTTTAAAATTCATAGTTTTTAATGTTGCATTGTTAAGGTAAAATGCGTAGCAATAATACTATTTTTTTATGTTATTTCGGTATTTTTTTAAAAAACAATTTCAACATTTTTTTAATCTATAGCAATAGTAGGAAACTGAACTAAATTCATGCAATTAAAATGTTGTTTAGGGCATGCCGAAAAACCTATTTTTGAACATGGTCGGCAATTCAAATTTTCAACTTCAATACGTACTTCATTATTTTTGTTTTTTAAATAAGGATACATACCAAATTGCGGAATTGTATTACCCCAAATTACATATATTTTTTTTTGGAATGCAGCTGCAATATGCATTAAACCTGTATCGTGTGTAATAACAGCTGTTGCATATTTTACAATTGCAGCAGATTGTGTTAATGAAATTTTACCACATAAACTTTCGGCATTATTGGTATTTTCTGTAATAAATTTTGCTACTGATTCATCTTCTTTTCCTCCTAATAAAACCACCTTGTTTTGAATGGATTGTACAAGCGCTACAATTTTTTGAGGCGGCATTTTTTTGGTAGCAAATTGTCCGCCAATTGCAAATGCAAAATAAGGTTGTGAACATTTATAAAAATCAGCACCAAAATTTTCATCGGCTTGGGTTAAAAAAAAATCTAATCCGGCATTATCATTTACAATTTTTAAAGCTTGAGTAGTAGCCAAATATCTATCTACAATATGCACATTGGGTAATCTATTTATTTTGAAATTTACTACCATCCATTTTTCAAAATTCAGTTTACTAAATGAATAACTTTTACAGGGTAGTAAAGTTTTAATAATTAGCGTTCGTAAATTATTATGTAAATCAATTATTACATCAAATTTTTCAGATTTTAGTTGATGTACAAATTCAAATAATGAATCATTTAATAAATGAATTTTATCAATGTTAGGATTATTTTTTACCAACGATTCAAATTTATTTTTTGTTGCAAAATGAATTTCAACATTTGGTAATTGTTGCTTTAAGCAACGTACAACGGGCGTTGTAAGCACTATATCACCAATTGAACTAAAACGTATTATTAGTATTTTCAAAATAAAAAAATGAATTTATAATTGGAAATAGTACTACAAAAAAAAATTATTGTTTGCCAAATCGCATTTTCCAAACGCCACTAAATGCTTCGCTAAAAATACCTGCACTCATTTTTGAATTGCCCATTTCTCTATCTTTAAATGTGATAGGAACTTCAACTAATTTAAATCCAGCTTTCCATGCTTTATATTTCATTTCAATTTGAAATGCATATCCAATAAATTGAATCGTGTTTAGGTTAATGGCACAAAGTACGTTCCGTTTATAACAAACAAATCCTGCAGTAGTATCCATAACCGGAATGCCTGTAATTAGCCTTACATACATGGATGCGCCTTTGCTCATCATAATTCTATCCAAAGGCCAATTTTCTAATTTACCGCCTTTTATATAACGGCTTCCAATAGCTATATCAGCACCATTTAAGCATGCATTTTTTAGTTCAATTAATTTTTGAGGTGGGTGTGAAAAATCAGCATCCATTTCAAATATTAAATCAAAATTATTTTCAATTCCGTATTTAAACCCAGCTATATAAGCGGTTCCTAAACCTTGTTTGCCTTCACGTTGTAATAAAAAAATACGATTATTTTGTAATTGCATTTGCTTTACAATGGCAGCCGTTCCATCAGGTGAGCCATCATCCACTATTAAAATATTAAAATCATTATCTAATTGTAATACAGTATTGATAATGCTTTCAACGTTTTCTTTTTCGTTGTAAGTGGGTATTATGATAAGTGATTTTGAATTCAAGTTTTAATATTAATAGGGTAATTTATTTACGTAACGCTTCAACAATTTCTTTTAACTTATGCTTGGTGTGTAACGGAAAATCGCTCTTCATCATCCAATCATAATATTGTGGTTCCGTTCGTAACACATCTGCTACAGGTTTATCTTTATGTTTGCCAAAATTATAACATACTTTTCCGTTTTTAAATACTAAACGACGGGCAACATCAATAAATTTTGCATCTTCTGAAAATTTTTCCAAAAAATCTACTTCATTTTTCAAGTTTGGATAACGCTGCAATTGAGCCACCAATACATCATACGTAGCTTTTACATCAGCCATTGCACTATGGGCATTTTTAAGTTCTTGTTCACAATAAAATTTAACAGCGGCCTCTAAATTTCTTGGTTCTTGTTTGTGAAATATGCGTTGTACATCCACCGATTTTCTGTTTTCAATTTGAATATTTACACCTGCTCTCATCAACTCTTCAACCAACATTGGTATATCAAATCTATTGCTATTAAATCCTGCTAAATCACCATCTTCCATAAATGCTTCCACATCTTTTGCAATGGCTGAAAATGGTGGTTTATCTTTTACCATTTCATCAGTAAATCCATGCACATCTGACGCTCCTTTAGGTATGGGCATCAAGGGGTTTACTACTTGTTCAAATTCAGTTTTAGTGCCATCAGCATTTACTTTCAGCATGGCTATTTCAACTATTCTATCAGCAAAAGTATCTATGCCGGTGGTTTCTAAATCTAAAAAAATTAAAGGCCGCTCAAGGTTAATTTTAAAATTAGGATTAATGCTTTTTGATGAAAATAAATCGTTCACTGGTATTGATTTTATATTGCAAATGTAATTGATTGATAGATAAATTTTTTAATTATCTGAATAGCATTTTTGCTACATCATCCATTTTTAAGCCTCCAAAATTACCGCTTGTCATCATTAATAAATTAGTATTATCATCCATAATACGTTTCATGAAAGTGAGCATTTGCAAGGGTTGATTAAAGGTTTTTAATTCCCCATTGCCAAATGCCATAATAATATCACGTGGTGAAAATGGTGTTAATCGTTTCATTTCAAATGAATGTTCGGAATAAAAAACAATAGGAAAATCAACTCCTTCAAAGCATCCATTAAATTCTTTTAAAAAATCTTTATTCAAACTGCTATAAGTATGCAACTCCAAACAAGCAATTAATTTTCTATTTGGCGAAAGCTCCTGCATAGCTTTTACAGTAGCTTTTACCTTTGATGGAGCATGGGCAAAATCAAAATAAAAAATATTTTTATCGCCTTTATAAATCAATTGCAAGCGCCTTGCGGCTCCTTTAAAAGTTTGAATTGCTGTATAAAATTGTTCATCAGAAAGTCCGATTGTTTTACAAATATTATAAGCTGCATTTATATTATAAAAATTATGTTCGCCAAAAATTTGAACTGCATAATTTTTATTTTCGGTTACTAATTCAAAACTATCCTCCGCCTTCAAAACTTGATGAGCAGTGTATCCTGTAATCCTGATAGGTTTTAAAAACCCGTTAGGATTACTTAATAATTCTATTAAATTTTTATCATTTTCATTATAAAACAATTGCCCGTTGGGTTCAATTGTATCAATAAATTTTTTGAATTGAAGGGTATAATTTTCAAATGTTGGAAAAATATTGATATGATCCCAAGCTATACCACTAATGCAAGCTACATGAGGTTTGTAAAATAAAAATTTAGGGATTTTTGTTTGTTGTGAATCAGGATATTCGTCAGCTTCAATTACCATAATTGGTGCATCAGTTAGTTGAACAGAATATTCAAAACCTTCTAATTTAGCTCCTACTAAAAAATCGAAATCTATTTTATTTTCTTTTAAAACATGCATCACCATGCCTGTAATGGTAGTTTTACCATGACTTCCTGCTACACAAATTCTTTTTTTATTTTTTGAATGCTCATAAATAAATTCAGGATAGCTGTACACTTTCAATCCTATATCTTTCGCTTTTTTCCACTCCGGATTATCGGCATGTGCATGCATTCCTACAATTACCATATCAATATCATCGGTTATTCTGTTCTCATTCCATCCCATTTCTGATGGTAATAAATCATGTTTTTTAAGATTGGAAAATGCTGGTTCAAAAATTTCATCATCGCTACCTGTAACAATATTTCCTTTTAATTTTAATTGAATAGTTAGTTGATGCATGATACTTCCACCACAAGCTATGATATGAAATCGCATAAGAATTTAGAATTGAATTTTGTGATTTTAATAATTGTTTATGTAACTTTGTTTTTCAAATTTTAGTAAAAGTATTTATTAAAATAAATTTTACCATTATATTTCATTTCAATATTTAAACATGAAAAAGTTTGCAATCGCAATTTCGTTATCAGTAGTAGCTTTAACAATAGTATTTTCATCTTGCTCATCTAATAAAAAAACATTAGGATGCCCAGGAATGATTACAAAATCTGCAACTTCAACTACTGAAATAAAATCTTAATAATTCATCAATGAATTGGATAGAACTAAATCGAATTGAGCAATTAGATGCATTGGTTAGTGAATCATTTGTAACCCCTCAATTACTGTTTAAACATAGCACACGTTGTAGTATTAGCCGCATGGCTTTAAGCAAAACTGAGAGAAATTATAATTTCAATACGCACCAATTAGCCCCTTATTTTCTAGATTTATTACAACATCGTGATATATCAAATCAAATATCAATGATGTTTAATGTTGAACATCAATCGCCGCAAATGTTATTGATAAAAGAGGGGAAATGTGTTTTTACTGCAACACATAATGAGATTAATCCTACCGATTTACAATCTTATTTATCATAAAAAAAAAGCCCTTCATAAATATGAGGGGCTTTCATCTATTAAACCACTAATAGAAATATTTTTAAAACCTTTCGGTACTTTTTTCTTTTAATTGATGAATCAAAGATAGCACTAATACAAGCCCATGCATCTAAGCTATTGCACGTAATTTATTCAATAAAAATGAGTAGAAATTTCGCTTACAAATAAGAAATACTATTTATTTCAATCAATTAATCAGTAAATAAAATGGAAAACAACGAATGGAATGAAACACCAAAAGATGCTATTGCCAAATGGTTTGATTTATCTATTCAATCAACTGATGATTGGCAACAAATAAAACAATGGCTTCAAACAGAAATTCAGCATTTGATAAATAACAATACTGAAAAACTGTTTCATATTTTATATCGAATAGATATTGCTGAAAACAAAGCCATGGAAGCCTTATCCAAACCTAATGCAGCAGAAATATTAACTGAATTAATTATTCAACGTCAGTTAGAAAAAGCCGAAAGTAGAAAGCAAAATTAAATTGAAAAAAAATAAACCACATAGACACATAGTTATAATGATTGATTAGAATTGATTAGAATTGATTTTACTATGTTTAAAATTTATTTCCTAAGCAACCATTTAAAATTTCATTTTTACCACATAGCAATATGGCTAACTAAGAAAAAACAAAATGCAAATTCATTGTTTCAAAAAAGCTTATATGATTGAACTTAATACAAAATGAGGCAACAAAGTAAACCATAGCAAAAACTTCGTTTTTGTTGAAACTTTTAAATTTTAATACTTACAAATTCTATCTTTCTATGTGGTTTAATATTGTATTTAATTCAAATCTAATTGCTGAATAAACTCAACACTCTTCACCATATCATCATGAAAAACTCTGTCTTCGGTGATAAAAGGTACTACTTCACGATATGCTTTTCTGATAGCTTCAATTTTTGCCGAACTTTTTAATGGTTTGCGATAATCTAATGCTTGCATAGCAGTTAATAATTCAATGGCTAAAACTCTTTCTGTATTTAACATTACATCTACACATTTGGTAGCTGCATTTGCGCCCATGCTCACATGGTCTTCTTGTCCATTGCAGCTTACAATGCTATCAACCGAGGC
>JBEANU010000299.1:0-3237 GCA_041165265.1 Bacteroidota bacterium
TCAAACAATAAAATTTTATTAAAATGAACAATAAATTTATCATAATTGCTTTCTTGGCTCTTTTATATTTTACAAATTATGCAGTAGCTCAAACAAATACATTTCCGAGTTCTGGTAATACTGGTATCGGCACAACCGCCCCCTCCCAATTACTCGAAGTTAGCGGCGGCAATATTCATTTGTTTACACCCAACACTGCTTATATGTTGGATAAAAAGCCAGTTTTATGGCGCAATGGAAACTCATCAAACATTTTCATTGGTGTTAATGCTGGTAATGCTAATTTGAAATTCAAAATCTAAATGCTTATGAAAAACAAACTCTTTCTTCTTCTGCCTTTGTTGTTGGTTAGCTTGTTTAGTAAAGCGCAAATCAATTTAGTCCAAAATTATTCATTTGAGAACTATTCCTCTTGTCCTACTCAAGATTCACAACTTCCAAAATCATTAGATTGGACCATCTCTGTAAATACACCGGATTTTTTTGATACTTGTGCTTATTTTAGTGTAGGAGTTCCTATAAATGCTTGGGGTTATCAATATCCTGCTACAGGTAGTGCATACGCTGGTTTCTATGCTTATATCCAAACTCATCAATCATCAAATGAATATTTGGGGCAGCAGTTAAGTAGCCCATTAATTATCGGGCAAAAGTATTTTGTAACTTTTAATGTTTCGCTTTCGGACGCCAATTCAAATTTGATATGTGGGGTTGATAAAATTGGAGTTTTATTTACAAATGTTTTTTTAGGAGATACAGTCATACTTCCACCACCATTCAAAAATAATTTTGCTCACATCTACACGAATAGTATTATTACTGATACTTCACATTGGGAAAAAGTATCAGGTTCTTTCATTGCTGACTCTGCATATAATTATTTCATGATTGGACACTTTTATGACAGTATTCATACAAATATTCAATGTCTTGACACTTCAAATCATACAAATCGTTGGGCATATTATTTTGTGGATGATATTTGTATTTCAACTGATTCACATACATGTAACCCGATTAAAACGGCTGTGGATGAAGTTAATCTTTCATCTTTTTTAATTTACCCAAACCCTGTTCAAGATATTATTCATATCAAAGGAACAAAAGATTATAGCTGTTTACTAATGAATTTACTAGGGACACCTGTAAGAGCAAATGATAATGACATCATTGATGTTTCAGATTTACCCAATGGAATCTATATTCTCACACTAATATCAAAAAACAAAATCCTTCAACAAAAAATAATTATTCAACACTAAATACAATTTTTCAAACAAATAAATCTCAAAATCATGCAAACAAATTTTCATTTTCGTTTTCTAACAATTTTTTTGATATTGTTAGTTATTAGAAGTTTTAATGTTAACGCTCAGATTACAATAGGTGGTACACCACAGACTGGGTCAAACATAATTTCTACCTCATCTGGAAGTTTAGAACTTACATCATCCAGTGGCGATGTCGGCATCGGCACAGCCGCCCCCTCCCAATTACTCGAAGTCAGCGGCGGTAATATTCATTTGTTTACACCCAACACTGCTTATATGTTGGGTAGCAATAATATTCTATGGCATAATGGAACTACCTCCAATATTTTTGTAGGTGTAAATGCAGGTAATTCAAATTTAACATTAGGAACAAGAAGATTCACGTTAATTGGCAATGAAGCAGGTTTTAAACAAACTTCGAGTGCTCATGATGTTACAGCTATAGGTTATCAGGCAGGATATGGTAATATTATTCCATCAATAAATGCAGGTGGTACATTTATTGGTTCACAATCAGGCTTTGCAATTACAAGTGGTGATTTTAATACTTTTGTGGGTACATTATCGGGTACAAACAGTAATACAAATCCATTTACTGGAACATCAGCAGGAGGGAACAATGTTTTTATTGGTTACCAAACAGGTAGTGTAAATATTGGTGGTAATAGCAATACACTTATTGGTACAAAAGCAGATTTACAATTTGATAATATAATTGGAGCATCTGCATTAGGAGATCATACAATTGTAGGTGGAAATTTAGCTACTGCAATTGGTGCAAATGCATCTGCCCCTGTAACTAATACAATGATACTTGGTGCCAATAAATCATTTGGTGGTGGCATTTTTGAAAGTGTTAAAGTTGGTATTGGTTTATCTGCTGATTTAGGTGGTCCTCGGAATTATTTAGAAATAAATGCCGACCCTAATTCATTTAATACAACATCAAATACCTATACTTATACAGGGGTTGGAGGAAGCGGTTTAACTTTTAGGCAATTACGAAGTTTAAATACACCAGTAAACAATACAAGCAATGGTGTTTTATCTGTAAACTCTAATGGAGAGGTAATAATGGTTTATGACCAAACAGGTACTGGTACATTTAATGGCGCAGTGAATGGTTCAACTATAAATGGTGGGGGGCAAGTTGAATGGGGGCAAAATCCAATTGGAGGAACTGGCGCTCCTTTACTGCATCATACTGAAATACCAATGGTAAGTACAGCAGGTAAATTTAATATTTATTTTTCAGGCGTTGGTAATTATTCTAATCCTGCTGATATAGGTATTGGTTATGATGCTATAACATCAGGCAATCCAACAGTTTTAGGAGCAAAATTAGATGTATTAAATGCCAATAATTCAGCATCTACGTTATCTAATCCAATAATAAATAGATATGGAGGTAGATTCATTACTGTTGGAGGACCAAGCAGTTCGTTATCTGGTGATATGGTAGGTGTATATGGCCAAACTGTTATCGGAAATGAAACTGCTATAAATATTAGTGCTTTGGGGGGTGATTTTTATGGCAGTAAATCAAAGAAAAATTACGGAGTAAGAGGTCAGGCTACTGATGCTGAAAATTCTAATATTAATTATGGTGTTGTTGGTTTTGGGGCAAATGCAGTAAATGTTGGTATTGGTGTTTTAGGCGCATCAAAAGATAATAAAAAAGTTGGATATGGGGTGTATGGTAAATCAGAAGGAAATAATTTGAATTATGGTGTATATGGTGGAGTAGATTGCCAAAAAGGTACATAAAAATTATGCCATTTACGGAACCACAAATTTATTTGGATTAAAATGTAAAGCTACAAAAACTTCACCTCAAATGTGGGCAGGTTATTTTGATGGTAAAGTGCAAACAACAAGTGCTAGTTATATTACCTCAGATTCAATTTTTAAAAAGAATGTTATTGAATTTACTGGTGATTCAGCAAAACAAATTTTAAGTAAACTA
>JBEANU010000300.1:0-2960 GCA_041165265.1 Bacteroidota bacterium
CATCATTGATTGAAAAAACGCATTATTTAATGCAGGAAAAAAAGATTGATGGTTTAAGAGATTGCCGAGATGAAAGTGATAGAGATGGAATGCGCATTGTGTATGAATTGAAAAATGATGGCAATGCTCAAGTAGTGATAAATCAGTTATTTCAACAAACAGAATTACAAACCAGTTATGGCGTTAACAATGTAGCTTTAGTGAAAGGCCGACCAATATTGATGAATGTAAAAGATTTGGTTCAAGTATTTGTTGATTTCCGTCATGAAGTGGTGGTAAGAAGAACACAATTTGAATTACGTGAAGCTGAAAAAAGAGCACATATTTTAGAGGGTTACATGAAGGTAATAGGCACTAAAGATGATTTAGATAGAGCCATTAAAATAATTCGTGAAAGCTCAACACCTGATATTGCTCGAACTGAGTTGATGGCAGGTTTTGAATTATCTGAAATTCAAGCCAAAGCAATTTTAGAATTACGTTTAAGAACATTAACTGGATTAGAAATTGATAAAATCAGAGATGAATATGAAGCATTAATGAAAACTATCAATTACCTGAAAGAAATATTAAATAATGAATCTTTAAGAATGCAAATTATTAAAGATGAAATATTGGAAATCAGGAAAAAATTTGGTGATGGTCGTAAAAGTGAAATCACTTATTTGGCAGAAGAAATGCGAATGGAGGATTTCATTAAAGAAGAAGATGTAGTAGTTACCATTTCGCACTTAGGTTATATAAAACGTACTGTGGCTACTGAATACAGAGCACAAAATAGAGGAGGAAAAGGTTCATTAGGTGGCAGTACAAGGGATGAAGATTTTATTGAACATGTATTTGTGGCATCAACCCATAACACAATTTTGTTCTTTACCGAAAAAGGAAAATGTCATTGGATAAAAGTGTATCAATTACCTGAGGGTAATAAAACAAGTAAGGGTCGTGCCATTCAAAACATGTTGCAATTAGAAACTGGCGATAAAATTAGAGCGTTTATTAATGTTCGTAGTTTAGAGGATGAAGCGTTTATTAAAGGGCATTATGTAGTATTATGTACCAAACAAGGGATCATCAAAAAAACTTGTTTAGAGGAATTTAGTCGCCCACGTCAAAACGGAATTATTGCTATTACTGTAAATGAAGGCGACCAATTATTAGAAGCGAAATTAACCGATGGTAATTCGCAAATATTGTTGGCTATCCATAGCGGACGAAGTATTCGTTTTCCTGAAGAAAAAGTACGAGCAACCGGACGTTCATCAGCAGGTGTATATGGTATTGAAGTAGATGAAACAAATGATGAAGTGATAGGTATGATTTGCGTATCTAAAGAAGATGAAAAATCAACTATATTAGTGGTGTCGGAAAATGGTTATGGCAAACGAACTGCACTGGATGAATATCGTATTACAAACCGTGGTGGTAAAGGTGTTAGAGCTTTAAACGTAACTGAAAAAACCGGCAAATTAGTTGGTTTAATGAGTGTAACTGAAGCCAACGATTTGATGATTATGTGTAAATCAGGCGTTACGATTCGTACATCGGTAAAAGATATTCGTGAAGTAGGCAGAGCTACACAAGGTGTTCGATTAATAAGATTGGATGAAGGCGATGAAATTGCAGCAGTTACTAAATTGGATGAAATGGAAGAACAGCAATTTGATGCAGAAGGTAATTTGATTGTGCCACCAATAGTGGATGAAAACGGTAATATCATTCCGCCCAGCGATACTGCTTCAACACCCGATGCAGACAATACAGAACCAATTGCACCAAGTGAAAACTAATTTTTTAAATATCTTTCATAATTCACTTTCCTTCTCTATAGGATAATGTAGTGATAAAAAAATTAGGAGAGATTTAATAAAAAAAGTCCTATTCAAGTATTTGAATGGGACTTTTTTGTTGGGTATTTTTCAAGTTGAAGATGTTTAGATGTAATAATAATAATTACTTAAATGGATTGCTATATGCTTTGTTCGAAATAAAAACAGAATCTGTTAAGGTTTTTAAAAATGCAATTATTGCATACTTTTCAGTTGTAGTTAATCTTGCTCCACCTTTATGTACAAACTCCATTTTTGAATCAACGTTCAAACTTGATTTTACTCCATTGCTATAAAAATTCAAAACATCTTCTAATGTTTCAAATCTTCCATCATGCATATATGGAGCCGTTAAAGCAACATTTCTAAGCGATGGAATTTTAAATTTTCCTATATCAGTTTTTTTGTTTGTTGCGCCTCCCAATCCTTTATCTATAAATTGTTCAGCAGATAAAAAATTATCTAACCCATTATTACTAAATGTCCCTATAGTTCCCAAACTATTTCCATCAGTGGTATGGCAATGCAAGCAATCGCCTTTTGTTTGGTCGTTCATCAGTTCAAAACCGTAATATTCTTCTTTTGTAAACTCTGCCTTTTGTTCAAAAACCAAATCGTATTTTGATTGATAAGAAATTAATGTTCGCAAAAATTGTGCAATTGCTTTTGTAATTTGAACGCTGTCAATTCTTTCAGAATTAAATACTGATTTAAATTTCCGAACGTAAAATTTATTATTGTTGATCCGCTTTTCGGCTTGTCGCCAATTCAAATCCATTTCATCATGACCTTTCACCGGAAAATAAATTTGCTCTTCAATACTATTGGCTCTTCCATCCCAAAAATATTTTTGATACCAAGCCAAATTGAATAATGGCATTGTGTTTCTTTTCATCAACAAACCATTTTTTCCTTTAGAAAATTTATTAGGTGAATCGCTAAATGCAAATTCTTGATGATGACAACTTCCACAACTCATTTTTTTATCTACACTTAAAATAGAATCATAGAATAAAAATCTTCCTAACTCTACACCCTTTATTGTTATAGGATTTAAAACCGATTGAGGCATCGATGGAAAAGTCTTTAATTTAGGAAAACTATAAAACTGATTTTCATTTCTTTGAAAAG
>JBEANU010000301.1:0-6094 GCA_041165265.1 Bacteroidota bacterium
TTAATATTTTCATTTACATGTAATGATTTTAGCTCCACCCATCCTTCATAATCATCATTACTACAAATTACTTTCAACCAATCTTGCTGTTGATTAATTTGCAATACCGATTCGCCAAACAAAATTTGTGAAACCATTTCAGCTTTATGACTTGGCTCAGCCCTAAGCGGTGCAACAATAACTTTACAAGTAAAATTCATGTAATTTGTATTTAATAATAACCAAAAATATTTGATAAAGTTAGTAACGTTTTTTACAATTATATTGTCTATTAGTTGAAAACCTTTTAATTTCGTTGCAAGTAAAAAATAAACTTATGAAAATAAAGTTACTTATAGTATTGCTACTTTCAAGTATTGTCAGCTTGCAAATTTCAGCGCAAGATGTGCATTTCACTCAATATAATGAATCTCCTATTTTATTAAACCCTGCCAATACAGGTTTTTTTAAAGGGATGTATCGGTTTACCGGATGTTTTAGAAATCAATGGGATTATAGATTCATCAATAATAATAATATTGCAGCACGTAACACGGGTTACACCACATTTTCAGGTGGTTTTGATATGAGTTTTAAGGGCAGTAAATCATCAAAAGATATGATTGGTGTTGGTATGCTTTTTTTAAATGATAGAGCTGGTGAAGTAGCCTTGAGTACCACTTACGGGCAATTAGCAGTTTCGTATTGGAAATCAATATCAAACTTAAAAAACCAATATATTTCAGGGGGTTTTACTATGGGATTTGTACAACGCCGAATTGATTATACTAACCTACAATTACCTGATCAATATAATCCATTAGATCCTCAATCGCCAACATCCGTAGTAAGCGCACCTGTTTTAAATAATTATATTTATGCTGATTTCAGTTTAGGAATAAAATATTTTTGCCAAATCAATAAGCGTAAATTTGTAAACTACGGCATTGCTGTTAACCATGTGAATCAACCTAAAAATTCATTCTTTTTTGGATTGCCAAGTGATCAATTATATCGAAAATTTACTGGACATTTTGGGATGAAATATCCAATAGGCAGAAAAGTAGATTTGTTACCATCATTAATGATTTTAAAACAAGGAAGTTGGTATGAAATAAATGAAGGAACTTATTTTAGATTTCAGTTAACTGAAAATAAAGCAAAAGAATTAATGGCATTTAATTTAGGATTATGGTTTAGGCAGGCAAACCGCACTGGTGGCTTATTACAAGATGCCGTAAATTTATCTACCAAAATGGAATACAATCAATATTCAATTGGTATTAGCTACGATTTAAACGTATCGAAATTAGCAACTACTACCAAGCTAAAAGGTGGTGTTGAACTTACCTTATCATACCATGGATTAATGGATGCTTCGTTAGGAAATAAACGACATCCTGTTTGTCCGGTTTTTTAAGAAAAATCAAAGCAAAAAAAGGCAAAAAGTGATTTTACTTTTTGCCTTTTTTTATGCCTAAAAACTAGTACATTTGATTTAACTTTTTAAAATCAAAACTTGAAACACTTATCCTTTGTTCTACTTTTTTTCTTCACTAATCAACTCTTTGCTGTTGAGTATGAGAAAAACATGACCGCCATACGAACCAACAAAGCACCAATTATTGATGGTAAAATAATTGATGAATGTTGGAGCAAATGCACACCATCGCATTTAATTTATCAATTTGAACCCTATACTGGTAAAGCCGCCACCGAAAATACAGAAGTGAAAATTGCTTATGATGATGAAGCACTTTATGTACTTGCCATTTGTTATGATAAACATTTGGATAGCGTACAGCATATTTTAACTACCCGAGGTAATGTATTTAAGCAAACAGAAAATTTTTATATTTTTTTAGATACCTATCATGATGGGCAGAATGCAAACGGGTTTGGCGTATCCATTGATAATGTGCAAGATGATTTTAAAGCTACAAGCGGCGGTGCTAATATTGATGGAACGTGGGATGCAGTATGGGAAAGCAAAACGAGCTTAGGAGATAATTTATGGATTGCTGAATTTAAAATACCTTATTCCGCCATTCGATTTCCGAAAGCAGAAAAACAAGATTGGACACTTGATTTTGCTCGTGAAATCAGAAGGAAAAAAGAAGTTACAAGTTGGTGCCCTACGCCGCCTACCACTGAAGCTTTTGTACCCCGAATGAATCCTTTATTAGGTATTGAAAATATTAATCCGCCTGCCCGAATTTCAATTTCGCCTTATGCATCAAGTTATTATTTAGCGCAAGGCAATATTCATAACAGTGCCATTAAAGGTGGTGCTGATATAAAATATGGCATTAGTGAAAGCTTCACTTTAGATATGACTTTGATTCCCGATTTTGGACAAGTGGCTTCAGATCAGTTAGTGAAAAATTTATCTCCGTATGAAATTCAGTATGAAGAACGACGACCATTTTTTTTAGAAGGAGCTGATTTGTTTTCAAAAAATAATATCTTTTATTCAAGAAGAATTGGGCAAACATCTGATTATTTTTATCAGCATTTTGATAATTCATTGGCTATTCAAAAAGAGCCTCAGCAAAGTAAATTGATAAATGCGTTTAAATTAAGTGGTAAAACAGATAACAATATTTCAGTAGGTGTATTAAATGCGCTTACCAACAATATGTATGTAATTGCGATAGATTCAAACCATGCAGAGCAAAAATTATTGTACGAGCCACTTACCAATTACAATATTACCGTGCTTGAAAAAACCTTAAAAAACAATGCTCATATTGGTTTCATTAATACAAATGTAACCCGTACATCAAAAGGCGATGATGCGAACGTAACAGGTGTAGATGCAAAATTTTTCAATAAAAAAAATTCATGGACTTTGGCTAGCTACAGTAACCGTAGTAGCAGCTATAACACTGCTTATGCTCATGCTAAATCTTATACAGGTTATAATGCCGGCATTGGCATTGGTAAAATTACTGGCATGTGGCAATGCAGCTATAATGCTGAATTTTATGACGATAAATACAACCCAAATGAGTTAGGGTATCTTTCAAAAAATAATTTTATTTCGCAAAATTTTGCATTAAAACAAATCATAACAAAACCATTTTGGAAAATTTTAAAAATGACAAATATGATTTATACGGAACGTGAAAACAATTATGCTTCAGGCAAATTTTCAAATCAAGTATTTATGATAAAAACTAATATGGATTGGAAAAATTATTTAACGCTTGTATCTCACATTGCTACAAAACCAATGATACAACATGATTTTTATGATGCCCGTACACCAGGATATTTTGTAAATATACCAGCTGTAACCCAAGCCCGAACATACTTTTCATCTGACTATCGAAAAACAATTGCCATAGATGGATCAGTTAATTATTTAGTTTTTAATGACCACAATCGCAATCAATTTGCTTTTGAATTTATACCTAGAATACGACCCAATAAAAAATTATTAATCATTTATAATTATGAAAATAGGTACCACCAAAATGAAAAAGGATTTGTAACAAAAGATGATGGAAAAATTATTTTTGGATTACGAAATGTAAGAGAAATTGGCAATTCATTAAATATAAATTATGTAGTAAATAATAGAGCATCTGCCAAACTAATTGCCCGGCATTATTGGAGTAGTGGCAGATACAGCACATATTACCAATTAGAAAAAAGTGGCGATTTAACATCAATACCTACTAATTATGATGCAAATTTTAATTTTGATGCATGGTCATTTGATTTAATTTATACTTGGCAATTTGCGCCAGGCAGTTTGCTAACATTGGCTTGGAAAAATGTTGTAAACGCCGAACCTGAAACCACAAATACAACCTATCTGCAAAATATACAGGCAACATTTAATCAGCCCTTATCCAATTCAGTTTCTGTAAAAATGCTATATTATTTAGATGCCGGAAAATGGATAAATAAATTTAAAAAAACAGGGTAACTTTTTTAAAATGTAATTGAAATAAAAATTTTACAGTGATGATTTGAAATACTTGTATATAGAAATTAAGCCTATCACCTATTCAAATTTTAAATAAATTTGCAACATGAGATATCGTATTTCAATTTTCATTTTTATCCTTTCGTTATTTGCTTTTTCATTTACAAAACCTGAAACAATTTCAAAAATTGATTTAGGTAAAAAATTATTTTTCGATACAATTTTATCTGAAAATTATACAAAAAGCTGTGCTTCATGCCATATTCCTGAATACGGATTTGCCGATACAGTTGCATTTAGTGTAGGTGTTCATCATCGAAAAGGAAAAAGAAATGCACCATCTATCAATGATTTAGCTGACCGACCTTTACTTTTTTACGATGGTAGAGCAACCTCTTTAGAAAATCAAGTTCACTTTCCTATTGAAGATATTAATGAAATGAATTTGCCTATACATGAAGCCGTAAAGCGATTAAATAAAAGTAAAGCATATCAAAAATTATTTATGGAAGCCTTTGGTGAAGCACCTAACAGAAAGAATTTAGAAATTGCTATTGCCGAATTTGAAAGAACTTTACAAACCATAAATACCCCTTTTGATAAATTTATGAATGATGACTCAACTGCTATTAATGCATCTGCACAACGTGGTCGTGAAATATTTATGGGCACAAAAGCAAAATGTTTTGATTGTCATTTCTCACCAGATTTTACTGGAGATGAGTTTAAAAACATTGGGCTGTATGATGGTAAAAAATATAATGATGTGGGACGGTTTGCCATCACAAAAAACAAACATGATATTGGCAAATTTAAAGTGCCAGGGTTGCGTAATGTAGCCAACACAGCGCCTTACATGCATAACGGAATGTTTAAAACCTTACGTGAAGTAATTGATTATTATGATAATTTATATGCTGTAGTGAAGCAACCTATTAATTTAGATTCAACGCTTGAAAAACCATTGTTGTTAACCGAACAAGAGAAAATTGATATTGAAAGTTTTTTGCAATCATTATCCAACATTAAAAAGCAGCATTAAAATATTGCGCTAAGCAATAACCCATGCTAAAATTAGCTTGTAATAAATAGCCGCCTGTTGGTGCATCCCAATTTAGCATTTCACCAATACAAAAAATATTTTCACACTTTTTAAGCTTAAAATTTTCATTAATTTCAGTTAGTGCAATGCCGCCAACAGTTGATATTGCCTCATCAATTTCAGCTAATGATGTAATTGTAATGGGTAAATTTTTAATTTTTTTTGACAACAAAATGTTATCCGTAAATTCATTTTTTGATAATTGAGCATTTAATAATTCAATGGCCACTTTGCTCAATCCTAATTGAGTAGATAAATGATTATTGATTGAATTTTTTTTAGGCTGATGCAATCTATTTAATATTTCAGCATTGCTAAAAATAGGTTTTAAATCAATATAAATAATTGCCTGATTTTGTGTTTTTAATTGCTTCCTAATAGCAGATGATAGTGCATAAATAGCACCTCCTTCCATTCCTGATTGTGTAATCACTACTTCACCTTTACGCTCATCATCATTGCATTTTATTAAAATATTTTTTAAAGCATTGCCTGCATTTTGTTGTATAAATTTATGATTCCAATTAATTTTTACCCCACAGTTTGATGCTTCAAATGGTTCAACATAAATGCCTTTTTCAATAAAATATTTTTCCCACTTACCATCCGAGCCAGTAACCTTCCAGCTTTTGCCACCTAATGCAAAAACGATGATATCAGGTTTAATGGAAAATTGCTCCTTTTTATTTTCAAAAAGTAAATCACCATTTACATCCCAACCTTGCCACTTATGATTTGTTTTAATGATTACATTTTTTTTGTTCAATACCTCAATTATTGCATTTAATACCTGAATTGGTTTGGTATTTTTTTCAGGAAAAACTCTTCCGCTTGACCCAATAAAAGTGCTTATACCAATCAATTTCAACCAATCTACTAAATCATAATTTGTAAATTGTTGAATATATTTTTCAATAAATTTAGATGGAATATATTTTTCAATAAATTGTTCAGTAGGTTCAGAGTGGGTAAGATTTAAACCTCCGTCACCAGCTACTAAAAATTTGCGCCCCAGGGCTGCATTTTGCTCATAAATAGTAGTTGTAAATTTTGATTCATCAATATGAGCCGATAAC
>JBEANU010000302.1:0-3373 GCA_041165265.1 Bacteroidota bacterium
AATACATAAACTGAATAATTTCCTTTTTGTAAATAATCAAACTTGTAAGCTCCGTTGTATGATGTTTTAGTGCTTTGGCTTGCAATAGTATCCTTATCATAACATAAATAAACAGCAATTGAAGCTAAATAACCTGAACCTAGTACTTTATTATTTTTATTTTCAAAAATAGTATCAGCATATACATTGCCCGTAATTTGAGCTACACCGCCAGTTCCGGGCTGTTTTTTGCATGCAATAATGGAAATAAAAAAAACGAAAATAAGCAGTCCTTTGATGAGATAGAATTTTGATAATATCATTTGTGATTTTTATTTATTAAAAAATATCATTTTCAGTATTTGATTTATCATCATCATAATACTCATTTTTATTTTTCTTGTGTTTATGTTTTTTTGATTGATATGGAATTTGAAATTCATAAGTAAGCCCCAAAACCCTTTCTAATACGGGTTGTGCATCAACTATTATATCAGGTTGATAAAGAAAAAATGGATTAATGAAATTGTTTTTTATGAATTCATATTCTAAACCAATGCTGTTTCTTATTTTACTAATTCGCAAATCAGATGTTTCAAAATCAATATAAGGCTCGGTGAAGGCATACAATTTAAAATGATTATTTATAGGATACTTGCATGTTAATCTATTGCGCCATTCATTTATAGGGCTGCTTTTCATCAATCGTGAATATTGATAAATCAATGAATTTTGTTCATGTTGATAAGCTGTTCGGTAAGCAATAGTAAACCTATTTATTTTTTTTCGGGTAGATAGAGCGATGAAAAAAGAATAAAGTTTTTTATCATACGAATCACCATACTGAAACACAAATTGGCTATTAATTTTTTTCGATAATTTATAATCAACATTAAAATAATAATAACTCCATTTAAAGGTAGATAAATTATTATCTAATCGCATTTGGTATTGCAAACCAACATTTAATTTTTTTGATAAACCTTTGTTGCCTTGTATCCAAAGCCACATTTCATTATCCATAAAACGCTGTGCTGATGATACTTTAACCAACAACAATAAAATAAATAGTGAAGTGTATTTCATCAATTGGCAAATACTTTTATGGCGTTTTTTGTTTTTAAATATACTACAAATTTATTAGTGAAATGAAATAGTACGTTTCATTAAAATATATTTAAGTTATAAAATTTCATTTTCTTGATTAAATTTGATTGAAACAAAAATTAATTTTTTAGCAAATAATTTTATTGAATACATTAATATTTAGATGGAATGAAAAACAAATTAGAAATACCTATTTTATCAATTCATGATTTAAATGCTGCTGCAATTAAATTGCTAGATTTTAGCAAAGGAAATAAAATTTTTTGTTTTGCAGCACCTATGGGAGCAGGCAAAACCACTTTAATTAAATATTTGTGCAAAGCATTAAAATGTGATGAAACGGTTAGTAGCCCAACATTTCCAATTATCAATCAGTACAAAGGCGAACAACCTATTTATCATATTGATTGCTATAGATTAAAAAATGTGAATGAAGCTATTCAAGTAGGGATGGAGGATTGTTTTTACTCCAATAGTTTTTGCTTTATTGAATGGGCTGATATGGTAAAGGAAATTTTGCCATTAAAACACGTAAAAATTGTAATTGAAATGGCAGGCGAAAATGAACGAAAAATTGTAGTTGAATTAATTGAGGAATAAAATTTATCAAGTATGAAAAATGAATTGCGAATAACTATCGTTCAAACAACATTGCATTGGAAAAGCTACGATGCTAATATAAAAATGTTAGATGAAAAATTGGCATCCATATCAGCTGAAACTACTGATATAATTGTATTACCTGAAATGTTTACCAGCGGTTTTACTATGGATGCAGAGAAATGTTTTGAAACTATGAATGGCAAAGTGGTAGATTGGATGAAATTAAAAAGCAAGGCATTGCAATGCGCAATTTGCGGTAGTTTGATAATTTATGAAAATGAAAAATATTATAATAGATTAATTTGGATGGAGCCAAGCGGATTATCGTACACATACGATAAAGCGCATCTGTTCAGGCTTTCAGATGAACATAAAACATATACAAAAGGAACTCAAAAATTAATTATCAATTATAAAGGATGGAATATTTGCCCCATGATTTGTTATGATATTAGATTTCCGATTTGGTGTAGGCAGCAGTTTTCAAATTCAGAAACTTACAGAGGGCAGTTTGATATTTTATTATTTGTTGCTAATTGGCCCGAAAGACGCAATATAGCTTGGAAAAATTTATTACAATCCAGAGCTATCGAAAATCAATGCTATGTTGTAGGTGCCAATAGAGTAGGGTTTGATGGAAACGAAATTTATCATAGCGGTGATAGTTCAATCATAAATCCATTAGGTGAAATAATGGAACAAGTATCAAATGACGATATCATTATTCAGCAAAAAATAGTATTGGATGAATTAATAAAAATAAGAAGAACTTATCAGTTTTGGCAAGATGCTGATGAATTTGAAATTGTTAAAATAAAATGATGAAAGATTTTTTTAAAGAATATTTATCTTTTTCAAAACAAGATAGAAACGCTATAATATTTATAATTATTTCAATTGTTTTGGTAGCAATCATTAAATATTGGCTGTTGCCAAAATGGGTGCATCAACCTACAAAAACCGAGATGGTAAGGCATGATTCAATTATCAAAAGTTTTGCATCCAATATTCAACAACATGAAAAATTTGTATTACGGGATTCAAATGAAAATTTTAAAAATGGTTATGCTGATGCAGCATTGCCAGTTTCAACGGAAATTATTATTTTAATCAATCATCCTTTCAACCCCAATAAATATACTTTAAAGGATTGGATGAATGCAGGATTTCCAGAAAAATTTGCAAAAACGATTACTAATTATTTGGCAAAAGGGGGCAAAATACGAAGGCCAGAAGATTTGAAAAAAGTTTATGGCATGAAAGCGGAGTGGTATCAAAAAATTGAAGCATTTATTGAAATTGATGAAGTAAAAAATGAAAAAAGAAACGAGCCATATTTTCAAAAACAAAAATTATCAACCATTGAAATTAATACCGTTGATAGTGCAGGATTAGAGGCGCTTCCTTTAATTGGTGCAAAAACTGCTATCAGAATTATTAAGTATCGTAATTTAATTGGAGGATTTATTTCTTTAAATCAATTAAAAGAAGTTTGGGGTTTTAAAGATTCAATGCTATTAATAAATGAAAAGCGAATTTGTATTGACGGCACTAAAATTTCAAAAATTAAAATTAATTCAGTTTCAATTGATGAACTTAAGAAGCATCCTTATTTTAAATTTAATAAAGCTAAAATATTGGTTTCATATCGTGAACAACATGGAAAATATAATAGTTTGGATGA
>JBEANU010000303.1:0-7666 GCA_041165265.1 Bacteroidota bacterium
GGGTGATTAGTAAATAAAATATTTTATCTTAATAATAAAAAGCCGATTTGAAATTTTTCAAATCGGCTTTTTGATTTTATTAAGTGATTCATATTACTTTTGAAAAAATAATTTATCATGATTAAAACTACGGAACAAACATCATTGTATAATCATCTTGAAAAAAAATCAACAACTGAATTATTAAAATATATTAATAATGAAGATAAAAAAGTGCCTTATGCAATTGCTGAAAAATTAACTGAAATTGAGCAATTAGTGGATGCAGTGGTTGATAAAATGGCAGCAGGTGGCCGACTTTTTTATATAGGTGCAGGCACCAGTGGTAGGTTAGGTATTGTAGATGCAAGTGAATGTCCGCCTACGTTTGGTGTTGAGCATGGTTTAGTGAATGGCTTAATTGCAGGCGGCGATGCAGCCATACGCAAAGCTGTTGAATTTGCTGAAGATGATAGGCAACAGGGTTGGCTTGATTTACAATTATATGGTATTAATGAAAATGATTTTGTAATTGGAATAGCGGCAAGTGGTACCACACCTTATGTGATTGGAGCACTACAGCTATGCAAAAAAAATAATATTAGCACTGGCTGTATATGCTGCAATGCTGGTTCGCCAATGGCTTTTGAGGCGGATTATAAGATTGAAATTATTGTAGGACCTGAAGTGATAACAGGTAGTACACGTATGAAAAGTGGTACTGCCCAAAAATTAGTTTTGAATATGATATCAACTTGTGTAATGATAAAGTTGGGTAGGGTAGAGGATAATAGAATGGTGAATATGCAATTAAGCAACGATAAATTAGTGGATAGAGGGGTGAAAATGGTAATGGAAAAAACACAATTGGAATACGATGAAGCCAAGCAATTATTGCTTAAGAATAAAAGTGTTAAAAAATCAATTGAAGTATTTTATAAATTATAAGTTATAAATAAAGCCGAAGATATTCTTCGGCTTTATTTTAATCATCATCACCATCATCTTTTTGTGAATTATTATCAGAATCTTTTGAAAGATAATAAGCTTTTATACGAGCTACATCACGTAAAAAATCAATTTTAATAATTTCAATTCTATGAACTGCCAAGCCTGTTCTGGTTTTCAAATCTAACAACATTTCTTCTCGTTTTTCAGGCGTTATTAAATCTATTCTTTCGTATTCAATTTCCTTTACATTTTCGTTGGTTAAATTACGCCAAATCCAACCATCTAAAACAAATGTCATGATTAATATTAAAGCATTTGCAAACACTAATTCAGCATAACTAATTTTTTTTGTTGCCAATGCATTCATCACACCTAAAGTAATACAAATAAAAAAATACGCCATCTCTTTTATGGGCACCACTTCTGTTCGATAACGTAAAATACTAAACACAGCAAATAGCCCAAACGCAAAGCCAATGCTTTGTTTGCTACTTGCCAACATATAACACATAATAAAAATTAACGTGTTAAATAGAAAGTAAGTGAACAAATATTCCTTACGCTTATTAACTGGATAATAAATTAATCGAACTAAAATAAATGTTACAATAAAATTAAAACCATATCTACCCAATAATTCAAAAAAATCGGTAGAATTAAAAAATCGGTTGGTGTTAAAAAAACTAGTGGCTGCATTGCCTACTACCTCTGCATTTTCGGTACTCAACGAATCTTGAACTAAAGCAATTAAATTAAGCATTCATTATTTTTTTTAATGTTATAAATTTGGGTTTGAAGTTGTTGCTTTTAATAGTTGGCTCGGTTAAAGCTACGCCCATACAGTATTTGCTGATACTCAAAGGCGGTACACGTTTTTGTTTCATCATCTGAATAAAAGGCATTAACACACTTCGTTTGTTTTGTTTTATTTCGGCAATTGCCAAATTTTCCATAGCCACTTCATTACCATTTTCGTTTTTAAATTTCAAATTAATATCTAAAGTAACTCGTTCAGTAAAATCATTATTCACTAAAGTAATGCGGCTGTAATACACCCACAGCTTACTTTTCAAAGTAGTTTTATCAAATAATACATTTTGAATTTTTGCAAATTCAGTATCGCCCAAAATTGTTTTTATATCATCTTGTTTGATTCTTTTTTTTGATGTTCGAGTGCCAAACAATTTGTATTTCACTTCAAAAAAAGTAAGCTTACTTTCTACATATTTTCGATAACGAACTTTTACTCTGTTCACTTTTTCATTGTGATGATATTTATACAACAAGTAATCATCTGTATCAAAATAAAGTGAATCGTATTTAAAAATTCTTCGATTATCAATTTCTAATACTTTGTATATGTGTTGAATAGTTTCTAAAAACTCAGGTAATAATTTTACGTTGAATGTATATTTAGTATCCTGCCTATCTAACAACGAAACTGCATCTAATTCAGCCAATGACAATGGTTTCAGCTTTTGTAAAGCGGTTTCAATTTGAGTAATATATTGTTCAGAATTAGCCATTATTTTTTTTCATCATAAACAAATTTATGAATCTCAGCATTTTGCGGCGCATCATTATCATAATGCTTTTCTTGAGTTTTTCGCCCTTTATCATCGTAGGTATATTCTACAATTTTTTTCTCTTTTCCTTTTGAGTTGTAATGCACTTCCTTCAATTTTTTATTTTGAGCATTGTAGGTAAATTTCACATGCTTGCTGATGTTTCCTTTTTTATCATAGTTCCATTCTTCCACTACATCGCCTGTTGCATTATACGTAAGTACGGCATCTTTGTAAGTAATTTCTTTACGTTGCTTTTTATCAAATTCCGTTATATATTCTGTTCGAGTTGTTTGAGCTATTGAAAATTTAGCAACAAAAATTCCGATAATTAAAAGGATACTAATTTTACTCATTTGCTGATTTGGTGATTGGTTTAAATGATTTTGAAAAATCAAGAGTGAGTGAATATTGAAAACCGATAACATAAAAATTTTCAGGAACTGAAACATTGTATTCACGTTGAATTAAATAATAAATTCCAATTTCATTTTTATTATTAATAGCATAATCAACCCCTGTTTGATATCTATTCCGATGCCATGTTTTTTCCGATTCTAAATTTCGTTGGTCATGAATTTGATACCTAAACTCAACTGAAAGATTTGCGTTCAGTTTTTTTGTTAATTGATATTTAGCAGCCACTTTATTTCTGCTATACCATTCCGTTAAATATCCTTTTTCAGAAGTAAACATATCTTTCTTTTCGGCTTGTAATCGATGCCTATACGAAAGTGAAATTTTTTTGTTGATATTTTTTTTGATAGTAAAATCCCACATTAATCTATTTCTAAAACTAAAACTTTCATCTTCGTAAACATACTTATCAATCCAACGATAAGCAATGGAAGTTTTAATAAATGAAACTGGTTTATACTGTAATCCTATTTCAGTATAAAATAAATTTAGCTGCGAAATATTTTCACGAATCCTCATATCTTCATTGAACAAAATGGAAAATTTTTTATTTATTTTTCCTTCCACTGAAAATGAATTCCATGAACCTAAATCAGCATAACTTTTTTGTGCTATTATTTTTTTGTTGAAAAATAATAGGCTGAAAAGGGCTAAGAATATGATTTTATTCAAACTAATTAATTTTTTCGGGTATTAACAAAAAGAGTTCCTACATCAACTGTTTGATTTTTATCTGTTATTTCAATTGATTTTGTGATAGAAGAATCTAACACATACAAGGTAGTTTTTTTGGTGTACACCCACACGGTGTATTTTCCTTTTCGTAAATAATTAAAATTGAATTTACCTGAATAGTCGGTTGATACATCATTGCTGATGCCTGTTTCATTGCCATAATTAATAAACACTTTATAATCGCCCACAAAACCTGAATCTGCTTTTAATGTAGCATTATAATTATAGGCATAAATTTTACCGCTAATGGTGGCTTTGCCGCCTTCACCAGCGCCTTTTTTACAAGAGTTAAAAAATACTATGGACGCAATAGTGAGTGCAATGAAACTTAAAATATATTTATTCATCGGTATTAAAGATTATGAATTGAATTTAAATTCAAGTTTGGCGAACCTTTGAGGTTCGCCAAACCTTTTGTATTAAATTTTTGAAAATTTAAAAGTACCAAAGTGTTTAGTATTATCAACTGATTTTAATTGAATCATATACACACCATTATTCAAATTGTTAATTACGATAGCTTGAGTTGTGTTCCATTTTTCAACTGATTGTATCACCTTTCCTTCAATACTCATAATGGTGAAGTTAACCTCAGCTTGCTGGGTTTGTAAATAAATTTCAGAAGCAGATGGATTCGGAAAAATTCTCCAATATTTCTCATTATCAATTATTGAAATTCCGGCTGCTGTAAAACTAAATGCTGATGAAAGTAATGAACCACAATTAGAAGCATTAATCACTTTTACTTGATAGCTTCCGCTTTGTGTTGGTGTGTAACTCTGTGCTGTAGCGCCACTAACAGCTACTCCATTTAAATACCATTGATAAGTAGAGCCTGTGCTATCGCAAATTAATGATGAACCATTTTGTGTAATGGTAGGTGTGCCGGGTTGAGTTCCGCTGATATAACAAGCTGTATATCGTGATGATTGCGGTACACCGCCACCTGCTGAATAACTCCAAATAGTAGCAGAGTTTGAATCTACTTCATAAATTGAACCTGATAATGCTACACAAATTAATGAATTACCATTTGGTAATTGTTGTGAATTACCCATGTTGCTGGTATAACCTGTAGTTACAATTCGTTTGTTATAAATGCTTGGCCCAAATGCAGCACCTGATGCTGGTGTAACATAAGCTCCGCCTAACATTGGCGGACTTACCATATCAACAACACTGGTTTGTGGTGATGCAATTCCTTTGTTATTAAATCCAACTAAATAGCCAGCTCGTGGGCAATCAGCAGGTACCCAATGTGCATCATGCACCACATTGATGTAGGCTGTACCCGATGCACTATAAGCCGCCGGATTTCCCCAACGATATAAAATATCACCACCTTTACCTGCATTGCCGCCTGTGTGTGAAGCCGCTTCAGCAGTGGTTGTGCTGTGATCAATCACATAAATTTCATTCAAATTGTGTGAGCTAAATGTAATTTGATTAAGTGCTGCATTATAATCAACTCCGTTCATGTGTATCCAATCTTTAGCTGATTTATAATTTACATTCATTAACTCAGGATGGTCAGCAACATTGCTCACATAATTTCTACGAGTGGGATACATGCTTTGACACAAATGATCCCAAGCATGCCATTCCCAAACAATTGTACCCGTTGTTGCTCCAGTTGGTTGAACTTCAACAATTTTATCAGGCCACATAATATTACTGAATGAACAGCCTGCTGAATCTGTTTCTAATTTTGATTTTAATTCATACGAAATCAATAAAACATTTCCGTTGGGCATAGGGCAAATATCGTGATGGGTACAATAATTAGCGGTTGAATAAACATAATCCCATAAAATATTTCCGTTCCAATCTACTTTTTGAACTTGCCCACTAATCGGACCACCATTAAAAGAATTACCGGCATGACTTACACTTCTTATCAAATCACCGCCTGGTAAAACATAACTTGAGTAAGTTGTGCCACCACCTGTAAAATTCCAAGTATGGTAGGTAGCTTTAGCCATATCAATTAAAATGGCTGATGTAGCATTTTGTTTGGCAACTAAAGTGTAATCGCCCCACGTTGATTGTGCCTTTGATGTTACATTAAAAACTGAGAATAATAATGCAACGATGATGATTTTGTTTCTCATTCTATTTTTGTTTTGATTGTTTTTGAATTAGTGTTGAACAGAAAATTTTGTAACAGTTGATTTTCCTGAATTAGAAATGGTTTTTAAAAAGTACATTCCTGATGGTAATGATTCAGTGTTCAGTTGCCAGTTTTCAGTAGTTAGTTTTGATGAACCGCAATTCATAATTTGTCCTACTATATTATTAACTTCAATTGTAGTTACTAAATACTGACTACTCACTACTAAATACTGATTCGCAGGATTTGGATAAATTAAAATTTCATCACTTGCTATTTCATCAATGCCAGTAAACACACATTTTGAACAACTATTGAATTCATAACTATCTAATTCAACATCGCCTGAAACAGTAGCTGTTCTGTTACTATTTGTAGCACAAGTGGTAGGAACTGTTTCATAATTGGCAGATGAATTTCCGTTTGCAAATTTGTATTCATAATTCATAATCGTTGAATCAACATAAGCAATGTACTCAAATTTCTGACCATCAAAACTATACATAGTATGCTTTGTAATATCCCAATTATCATAATTTCCAGCCACATGAATACCATTAGCATTCACTATCATTCCTGAAGGCAAACACATTTTCAAACGCATCAAATATGTACCTTGCGGATGATTGCCTGAATAAGGTATCACTCCAATAAATGTTGTATCGTTGGCGGTTGAATCTAAATAAATCCAACGGCTATCAATGTTCAAATATTGAACTCTTGATTCTTGCGGAATAAATTCAACATCATAAGTTTGGTCGCCATTTAAGTATTTATATTCATACACCTGATTTGCAGGTAAGTCAACTACTAAAGTATATAGATTAGTATCTACCACATCTTTAATCATCGGGTTATAAGCTGGGTCCCAATTGGCAGGCGCTCCTAATGCTGTTTGAAAAGTTCCTGCTACATGAATGCCTACGCCAGTTACATTTAAAGGAACACCTTTCATCGAAACAGCAAATTTTACTTTTTTAGAAAATGCTGAAATGCCTATTGTTAAAGCAAAAATGAGTAGTAAATATTTTTTCATTTGTATTGAATTTTTTGTTTGAAAATGTCTTTTTAATAAACATCTTCTGAAAATTTTTATTAGCAACCTCATCTTTATCTTCTCCTACAGAGAAGAATTGTATTTTCAGAAGAAGTTTATTGTTAATTATTGTTTGATAAATTTTGAATTATATTGATTTCCTTTTTCGTCAGTTGCTTTTATGAAATAGATTCCTGAAGGCAAGTATTCAGTATTCAGTTGCCAGTTTTCAGTAGTTAATTTTTCAACTTCTATATTCTGATTTTGACCCAATAAATTTGTTACTTCAATTGTATTAACTAATGACTGATGACTAATAACTAAATACTGATTCGCTGGATTTGGATAAACAATTAATTTATTATTTGAAATAATTTCATCAACTCCATTTGCACAATTTAATTTTTTAAAAGTTGGCCATCCTAATTTAAAACTACCAGTTCCATCAGGACATCGAGCCATTGATACATCAGCCGATTGATTGCTAAAAGCCAAACTATCAAATGATGAAGTTCCGTTACTAAACATTAAAAAATCAGCGCTGCCCGATAATTTAAAATTAGTGTGCAAATACGTTGCTGTGTTTACGCCATTATCAGCAAAAATGGTTAATACATCATTTGCATTAATTGTGGTTGATGATGGAAAAGGATATTTAGTTGGATTCGTTCTATCATCGGTTAAATACAACCCGTTTAAACTTAATGGATTTGAAGTAGTATTATATAATTCAATCCAATCTTCATGAGCCCCTAATTCATTTACACCGTAGCTTGTATTCTTAGCTAAAAATTCATTGATTACTACATTTCCTTTTTGAGCCACAGGCACTGTTACATTAATTTTATAAAATTCATGCTCAGCACGTTCAGG
>JBEANU010000304.1:0-2855 GCA_041165265.1 Bacteroidota bacterium
TTTTTTATGTCCTTTAGGATAAGTTAAATCAATATCAATATCCTTAAACTGAAGATATTTTTTGATTTTTATATTGCTAACTTTCATTTTATCGTTTGAATTTTAAATTTAATGTAAAAATAGGCTAAAAAGATATACTATTTTCATTGGCTTACCACCCCAACAATTTCCCAATCGCTTCACTCACCAAATCTACATTTGGTAAAATGGCTTTTTCTAAATTACTGTTTAATGGAATAGCCGGAACATCTTTAGCACCAATAGTTTGAACAGGTGCATCTAAATGCTGAAATAAATCTCGACTTATTCTTCCTGCCAAACTTTCAACAAATGAATTATGCAAAGTTTCTTCCGTTAATAATAAAACTTTACCATGCTTTTTAACCGTTGAATAAACTAATTCTTCATCGTAAGGTAATAAAGTACGTAAGTCAATAATTTCAACCTGTCCTGCAAAATTCTTAGCCGCATTATTACTCCAATGAACACCCATTCCGTAGGTAATTATACAAACTGTATTTCCATTTTCTAATTGTGTATCATCGGCGTTTAAATACACTCTGCCTTTGCCTAACGGAATAATATAATCAGCATCAGGTTCTACTGTTTTAGCTTCTTCGGTGCCAGGCACTTTGCTCCAATACAAACCTTTATGCTCCAGCATTACTACAGGATTAGGGTCTAAGAAAGCTGCTTTCATTAAGCCTTTTAAATCGGCGGCATTGCTTGGGTAAACTATTTTAATTCCTTTAATAGTAGTTAATGTGCCTTCAATACTTCCACTATGATATGGGCCACCACTGCCATAAGCACCAATAGGGATGCGGATTAGCGACTGCACAGGAAATTTGCCTTGTGTTAAATAACAACTTTTTGCAGCTTCAACAATTAATTGATTTACACCTGTCCAGATATAATCGGCAAACTGCACTTCAACAATTGGTTTCACACCAACGGCAGATAAACCAACAGTTGAGCCAATGATATACGCCTCTTGAATAGCTGTATTAAATACTCTATCATCACCAAATTTTTCAGCTAATGTAGCTGCTTCACGAAACACACCACCTAATCTTCTACCCACATCTTGCCCAAAGAAAATAGCATCTTTATTTTCTCTTAAAATTTCTTCTACTGCATGCAATGCCGAATCAACCATTACCACTTTTTCTTTTCCTTCAGGGCAACGATTTCCTTTTTCTTCAGTGATTGGAGTTGGCGCATAAATATGATTCAATGCTGTTGAAATATCTGGCTCAGCAGCATTCGCTGCTTTTTCAAAATCTGCATTAACTAGTTGTACAGCATCATTATAAATTTCATTTAATTCATCAGCTGTTGCAATTCGTTCATCCAATAAAAAATTCTTTAATAGCACAAATGGGTCACGGGCTTGATGTTTAGCCAAATCTACTTCTGAGCGATACCATTCTTTTCTTACACCACTTGTATGATGGCCTAACAAAGGAACTTTAGCATGAACTAAAATTGGTTTACGAGTAGTTCTAGCATAATTAAATGCTTTACGCATTCCTTCTAAAGCCGCAGGAAAAAGGCTTGCATCAAAGCTTACACGTTGCAATCCTTTAAAGCCCGATGCATATTCATGCGCATTCATGCTTCGTGATTCATCGCTGCTTACACTAATTCCCCAATCATTATCTTGTACTAAATAAATAATGGGCAATTGTTTTAAAGCCGCAAACTGAAAGGCTTCACTTACTTCACCTTCGGTTACAGAACTATCGCCTAACGAACAAACCACCACAGGGTCTTTATCGGCATGAGCCAACATTTTTATTTTTTCTAAATACTGAATGCCTTGTGCCATGCCTGTAGTAGGAATTACTTGCATACCTGTAGCGCTTGACTGATGCGGTATGATAGGCATATCTTCTCTTTTGGATGAAGGATGCGAATAATAACTTCTGCCACCACTAAAATAATCATCGCCTTTTGCCAATAATTGCAACATCAATTCATAAGGCTGAAAACCCAAGCCCAACAACATACTCTCATCGCGATAATACGGACTTACATAATCATAAGGCTTTAATAAAAAGGCTGTGGCTAATTGTATAGCTTCATGTCCACGACTGGTGCTATGTACATATTTAGTTACCTGACGGTTTTCTTCATACACTTCTGCCATGCGGTTAGCATAACACATCATTCGCCAGGCTTTTAAAAAAAGTTCTTTGCTCATGTTGGAATTTTGTTATTCAGTTATTAGGTTATTATGGTATTGGAAAAAAAGAATTTCTTAAATGAATTTCATAAATAACGCAACAACAAATAACTAATAACCTTTTTTAAAGGGAAACAAATGTAAATAAATATTGAAATTATTTTGTTTGAAGATGAATGTATTTAACTATTCACAACCCTCCACCACAATTACAATTTCGCCTTTTACTTCTTTTTGTTTAAAGTGAGCAGCCACTTCGGCCAATGTGCCACGTTTGTTTTCTTCAAACATTTTGGTGAGTTCACGGCATACACATACTTTTCGTTCGGCACCTAAATGCTCCATTAATTCTTCCAAGCATTTTACTAATCTATGCGGCGATTCTAAAATTACTATGGTACGAGTTTCGTTTATTAAATTTTTGATTCGAGTTTGTCTGCCTTTTTTTTGTGGTAAAAATCCTTCGTAGCAAAATCTTTCGCATGGCATACCACTTTGTACCACAGCCGGAATAATAGATGTAGCGCCAGGCAAACATTCTATTTTAATATTATTTTCAATACATTTTCTTATCAATAAAAATGCGGCATCGCTAATGCCTGGTGTACCAGCATCGCTTACCAACGCTAATTTTTTACCAGCTAAAATTTCTGAAACTATATGTTCA
>JBEANU010000305.1:0-6223 GCA_041165265.1 Bacteroidota bacterium
GTAACAATTAAATGGACTAGGCAAACCAAACTGGGTGATTATAGAGTGCCTAGAAAAGGAGAACAGCATCGCATTACAATAAATAACAGCTTAAATAAATTTGCATTTTTAATAACATTAATTCACGAATTAGCGCATTTAACCACCTTTCAAAAATATGGCAATAGGGTGGCATCGCATGGTATTGAATGGAAAAATGAATTTAAAATTTTGATGCAACCATACTTGTTTCATCAACCCATTTTTCCGGATGAAGTACGCAGTAAATTATTGGCATATATGCAAAATCCAAAAGCATCAAGTTGTAGTGATGTAGCCTTGATGTTGGCTTTGAACAATTATAATGCATCTAAAAATAAATTAGTAAACGAACTGAAAATAAATGATGTATTTAGTATTGTAGGCGATGTTAGAAAATTTAAAATGGAAGAAAAACTACGCAAAAATTATTTGTGTAGTTTGGTAGGCAGCAAGTCAAAATTTCGAATTAGCCCAATTGCTGAAGTAGCACAAGTTTATGCTGAAAGTAATTTGTAATATAATTGCCAAGCTTCAAATCCTAAATTTTCAATGTTGTTTATTTGGTCGGGCGAATAATTAACCGCAAGTTTCAAAAACCCATAAGAATTAATCTGGGCAATAATTTGCTCTATTTTAATTTGTTTAATGGGCTGATAAGGCTCATCAATAGTATGTTTCCAAGCATCATCACCCATATATATAAAAATGTTTTCAAAAATATTATTTTTAATTTGTGATAAAATAGTGGGTTGATAATGTTTTAAAAAATCGCCTTTCAGCAACATAAAAAAATTAATTTCAGTACCCCATAAATAAAACATCCGATAAGCAAAAATATTTTCTGCATCAAAATAAGCAGGATAATCAGCCATTACCCATGGCAAGTTTAAATAGTTTTCACCTTTTGAAATTTTAGGATTTTTAAAACGAAATGAATTAAACAAATTTGGGTTCAAATTTTTTATCTCATCAATAGTATTGGCATTGGCTTCACAAATACATTGAATTACATTTTGCTTTACCTTAAATATATTGGAGTTGTTCCAAGCGCTAATTTCTGTTTCACTTAATATTTTCATTTTTTTTATTTAGTTTTGTTCATCACAATTTTAGAAACAATTAAATAATTATTTTTATGACAAAACAAATTTTTACTGTGTTAGCTGCTTCAGCAATATCAGCAACCATGTTATTTACATCTTGCAAAAAAGAAATTGATGCATCATTTACTAAAAGTTTTGATGGGGTTAATTTCACTTTAGATAGCACATCACATACTGGCGCTATTTCGCTTTCAGGCGTTGATGTATCAACGGGTATCACTCAATTAGCTGCTGACAAAGGATTTGATATTAATAAAATAAAAAAGGTAGTATTAAAAAGCTGCACCATTACCATTAATGATTCAATTGGCACACCATCCATTACTTTTGATGTTTTAGATAGCGTTCAAGCTACACTTTCAGGCACTAGTTTATCAACTTTAAAAGTTGGTTCGGCTAATCCAATTGCACATAATGGCTCAACTTCATTAACATTAAGTATGAACAATGTTGATGTTGCACCTTATGTAAAAGCGGATAAATTTAATTTTAATGTATCAGGCGCTAACAATGCTGCAATTCCTCATAAAGTACCCATGACGGCTAAATTGAATTTTGAAATTACGGCAACTATTGTAAAATAAAAATAGAAAAACAGGATTACTAAAGCCCTCTGAAATTGTTCAGAGGGCTTTTTTTATTTATTAAATACTATAACTATTTTTTAAAATTGTATAACACATTTTACTATTGCTGATAGATATTTGATATACAATAAAAAAATGGACATGAAAAAAATATTTCTGATATGGTTATTGCTTCAAAGCATTCACAATATATCAGCTCAATCTATTTTTTTTTCACCTAAATTTGGTAAAGAAGATTTTAGCATAAATCACTCCTACTCTTTTACTGCAAGTGATTCTATCAAATTTGAAACTTTAAAATTTTATATCTCATCCATTCAATTACTGAACAACCAAAAAGTAGTTTTTGCTGAAAAAAACAGCTTTCATTTAATTGATATTGAAGATAGTGAAAGCATGAAAATAAATTTACCATCAGCAACTAATTTTGAATTTGATGAAGTAAAATTTAACATTGGTATTGATAGCATTACCAATGTATCAGGTGCTATGGGCGGCGATTTAGACCCAATTAACGGAATGTATTGGACATGGCAAAGTGGCTATATAAATTTTAAATTAATGGGTTCAAGTTCGGCTTGTAAAACCATGAATCATCAATTTGAATTTCATTTAGGCGGCTACCAACATCCTTTTAATTTATTGCAAACTATTGTGTTAAGTTCAAATAAAAATTCACTTTTAAAAATTGAATTTGATGTTCAACAATTTTTATCAGGAATTGATTTCACAAAACAAAATCATATCATGTCGCCATGTAATGATGCGGTTTTACTGTCAAAAAAATTGAGTCAGTGTTTCAAAATAAACTAAAATGAAAATTATAGTACTTAGTTTATTGGTGTTGATTTGTTGCGGTTTTACCGTTAAGCAATCATTATTTATAGTGCCAAAAAAATGGCCAAAACCTGTATATGATTTTTCACAAAATGAATTATCTGAAAATAAAATTGAATTAGGCAAACAATTATTTTATGACCCCATTTTATCGGCTGATAATAAAATTTCATGCGCTAGTTGCCATTCGCCTTATACTGCTTTCACACATATTGATCATGCATTAAGTCATGGCATTCATGATAGCATTGGCACTCGAAATTCACCAACATTATTCAACTTGGCTTGGCAAAAAAAATTTATGTGGGATGGCGCCATTGTTAATTTAGATATGCAAGCCTTAGCTCCTATTTCACATCCTGCTGAAATGGGAAGTTCAATAAATTTAGTAGTGAAAAAATTGAGTGCATCAGCAAAATACAAGCAACTATTTTTCAATGCATTTCAAGATAGCAGCATCACAGGACAACAAACTTTAAAAGCTATTGCACAATTTATGGTTACATTAGTAAGTGCTAATTCAAAGTATGACAGAGTGAAAAATGGAAAGGAAAAATTCAGTATTAGCGAAGCCAATGGATATAAATTATTCAAAAAAAATTGCAATAGTTGTCATACCGAACCTTTGTTTACCAATGAAAATTTTGAAAATAATGGCTTAGCAGTTGACCCACAATTAAATGATTTTGGCAGATGGAAAATTACTCATTTAGCCAAAGATAGTTTGTTGTTCAAAGTGCCAAGTTTACGCAACATAGCCTACACAGCGCCTTACATGCATGATGGCAGATTCAAAAAATTATCACAAGTGATTAATTACTACATGATGGGAATAGTTCAACAGAAAACATTAAGCAAACAATTGAGTAAAGGAGTTTATTTCACAAGCAATGAAAAAATAGAATTATTATCTTTTTTAAATACACTAACAGATAAAGAATTCATTTCAAATCCTAAATTTTTACCACCTCCAATTCAAAAATAATTGCAACAAAAAAACAAACAATTAAAATACAATAACATGAAAAAATTATTCCTCATTTTACTATTAGCAGCCAGTAGCTCAGCTATGGCGCAAGTTACTGACCCTATGATTACCAATTGGTGGTTCAACACTACCAACAATATGTACAAAGGCATTTTAACCGATGTTGAAGCGGTGTATTACACCACATCAAATGTGTATGTAAAAACAAGTGGCGTTCCTAATTATTATCGTGATAGTGTGACACACAACGATGCAAAAGATTTGAATGCAACATGGGTTTTACCACGTGTGCCAGCAGTGGCTACCAATCATGCTGGTGTGCAAGGCGGTCAGGTTGGTTTATTAGCAGATGCTTCAGTTGTGTTTCATCCTGGTGATGCTCAAAGCTATAACAATGCAGGTGTTTGGAACAGATTAGCTTACTATTTTGAAGGAATGGATATGGATTTAAGCAACGGACATAGCACCCCAACCAATATGTATCATCATCATTTTGATGATTTAAAAGTACATGATTTCAATGCAGCTAAGCATTCACCAATTGTTGGTTTTGCATGGGATGGGTATCCAATTTATGGCCCGTTTGGTTATGCAAATGCTGATGGAAGTGGCGGTGTAATTCGCAACACAAGTAGCTATGCAGCATCAACTGCTACCACCCGAACCAATGGTCCTGCGGTTAGTACACAATATCCGTCAGGTTGTTTTATTGAAGATTGGAGCTACACAGCTGGCAGCGGAACTTTAGATCAATACAATGGCAGATTTGTAGTAACGCCTGAATATCCAAATGGCACTTATGCCTATTTCACTGCTGTTGATGCTTCGCTAAAACCAACTTATCCTTATTTCATTGGGCCAACTTTTTATGGTAATTTTTCTACTGTAAATGTAGGGCCAAATGGAGGTAATTCAACAGTTGCAACAGGCGCTACACAATATATTCCTACAACTACTTCAGGCAATGTTGATGTTACTAATATTGAAAATAATTTTCAAATGTATCCCATTCCTGTGGTTGATGTTTTAACCATTAAATCAAAACAAGTAGCCAATTATTCTGCTGTAATTTTTGATGCAAATGGTAAAGTAATTAGCAATTCAACTTTTACACATTCTGATAAAATTAATTTGAATAATTATACTAGAGGAGTTTATTTTGTTCAAGTAACCAATAATAATAATGGTGAAGGATTTATGAAGCGAATTGTTAAGCAATAATATTTAGTGATATACCGATAGTGTAAATATATTAGTCAGAGCATAAAAAAGCATCAGCATATAAATTTGTTGATGCTTTTTATTTTCTAAATTAAATACTATTTACCGATACAAAATTTTCCGAAGATGGTTCCTAATATATCTCTATCGTGTTGTATTTCGCCAGTAATTTCGGCTAATGCATACAATGCATGCCGAAGATGAAACGCAATGATATCAGTCATTTCATCGGTTTCTAAGCCTTGGCGTACTTCAGATAAAATAGCAAATGCTTTTTGTAATTGTTCAACATGACGGGCATTGCTTACAATCACTCCTTCATAATTAGCTGCATTTTCTAAAGCCGTAGAATAAATTAATTGCTTGAGTTCATCAATATTTTTTTTCTCTTTTGCACTGATGTTTTGAATTCTGAATTCTGAATTCAGGATTCTGAATTCATTGCCTTCATCAATTTTATTTGCCACCAAAATCAATTTCTGATTTTCGATTTTCAATTTTTCAATTTCAGTTTTCAATTCCTCTTCATTCATTTCGTTCACATCAAAAACATACAAAATCAATTGTGCTTCTTTAATTTTTTCGTACGATTTTTCAACCCCAATTATTTCAATTTCATCTATTGAATGTCTTAATCCTGCGGTATCAATCAATCTAAAAATAATTCCATTTATGTTTAATGATTCTTCAATCGTATCTCGTGTAGTGCCTGCAATGCTGCTTACAATGGCTCTGTTTTCTTTTAATAATGTATTTAGTAAAGTCGATTTTCCTGCATTTGGGTTTCCTACTATTGCGGTAGCAATTCCATTTTTCATGGCATTGCCTAATTGAAACGATTGAATTAAAGGCGATAGTTTATTTTGCAATTCATCTACCAAATCAAACAATTGTTTTCTATCAGCAAACGCTACATCTTCTTGCGAAAAATCTAATTCCAATTCAATCAATGATGCAAACCAAATTAATCGTTCACGAAGATTTTTTAATTCGCTACTGTATCCGCCACGAAGCTGTTGCAAAGCCACTTTATGCGCCGATTCATTTTGCGAAGCAATTAAATCTGCTACGGCTTCGGCTTGCGATAAATCCATTTTGCCATTTAAAAAAGCACGTTGTGTAAACTCACCCGGTTTGGCTAATCGGCAACCACTTTTTAATAGTGCTTCTAATATTTGTTGTTGAATAAATACCGAACCATGACATGAAATTTCAACCACATCTTCGCCAGTATAACTATGAGGATTTTTGAAAAGTGTAACAACTACTTCGTCAATAATTTGTTCCACCTCACCCTGCACCCTATCCAAAGGAGAGGGGACAAATATTTTCCCAAAATGAGCTGTATAACCTTTTTGCTCAGTAATATTTTTCCCTTTAAATATTTTTGAAACATTAGTTATGGCATCATTACCCGAAACACGAATCACGGCAATGCCACCAACACCAGGCGCAGTGGCTATTGC
>JBEANU010000306.1:0-4569 GCA_041165265.1 Bacteroidota bacterium
ATTCTGTGGTATTTTAATCACTCGTTGGATTACAGATTGGATGTTGAGCAAAAACAAAAATATTGAGTATGTAACTGGCTTATCTCGTAACATGTTCAAGCATTTTAATTTTGATTTTGTAGGCAAACGTAAATATGCATTTATCATTTCAGCGGCATTATCATTAATTGGTATTATTTCAATTTTCACTAGAGGATTTGATAAAGGTGTTGACTTTTTAGGTGGTAGAACCTACACCGTTCAATTTGAAAAATCATTATCAACCAATGAAGTTCGTGAAAAATTAACCGCAGTATTTGGTAACACAGCACCAGTTGTAAAAACAGTAGGTTCAAACAATCAAATGCGTATTACAACTTCCTATAAAATCAATGAATCTGATTCAAAAACTGATAGCATTGTTCAACAAGAATTATATAATGGTTTAAAAGAATACTTCACTAACACTGATGCTAAATCATTTCAAACACATATTTTAAGTTCTCAAAAAGTAGGACCAACAATAGCTGATGATATTAAAATGTCATCTATTTGGGCTACCATTTTATCGTTATTGGTAATATTTGTTTACATCGTAATTCGATTCCGTAAATGGCAGTATGGATTAGGAACCATCATTTCATTATTTCATGATGTAACTATGGTACTTGGTTTATTTAGTATATTCCATGGCATTTTACCATTCTCGTTAGAAATTGATCAAACATTTATTGCAGCTATTTTAACCATAATTGGTTACTCAATGAATGATACCGTAATTGTATTTGATAGAATCAGAGAGTATGTTCGTGAACAAAAAGGTAGAGATTTAAAAGATGTAATTAATGATGCCATCAATCATACAATGAGCAGAACTTTAATGACATCATTCACCGTATTTTTAGTAGTACTTATATTATTTATATTTGGCGGTGAAGTTACAAGAGGCTTTGCGTTTGCCATGTTAATTGGTGTAATTACAGGTACTTATTCATCAATATTTGTGGCAATGCCTGTATTATATGATTTACGTGATAAAAAAGAAGACGAAATTGCAGCTGCTATCAAAAAATAGTTTTTAAACCACTATTACCCTACTAAAGCCGTTTCAAATGATTGAAACGGCTTTTTTTATTTCCTAAAAAAAACTTGAACCCGTAAGATTTTTGAAAATTGTGTTTTTTTTCAAATTTACTTTTGTTGAATTTTGCACCGTTCAAGTATTCTTTTAATCCTAAAATATAGATAAGTAGAATATACCAAAAATGTACTTGAACGAAGTAGCTTTTAAAACTAATTTTAACCAATTAAATTTTTTACTCATGAAAACGATTCAACCAAAAATCAAACAAAGCATGGTTTATTTTTTACTGATTTTCTGTTTTTGTATGTTGGCAAATAATACAAATGCACAAAATGCGGCACATGCTTCATTCACCACCTCGGTTATGGGCAATGCAGTTACATTAACCAATACTAGTACTTATAATTCAGGTGCTTTAGGAGCTGGATATTATGTAATGGATAATGGGTATTCATCATTTGCATTAAGTCAAATTTCAAATCCCTATACTTTTACTTATACATCAGCAGGATTATACAATGTATGTATAACCGTTTCTGATTCAGCAACGGGTGATTTAGATAGTATTTGCCACCCAGTACAAATTGGTGCTTTTGTGCCTGATACCATTAGTGGTTATGTGTATGATGATGTAAATGCAAATGGCGTTTGGGATGCAGGAGATTTACCTATTGCCAATCATATTGTTTATATGTGTCATAATTCATGCCCTTATACTTATACGGATGCAAGCGGACATTATCAATTTTTAGTTGCACCTAATATCAATAATATTTATTTATATATTGGCAATGGAATAACTACTCAACCAGGACAAAGCAATGGCAACTATTATTCGCAAAATTCAAGCGCTACTGGAGGTCAATTGTTTAGTAATAATAATTTTGGAATTTACACTTCGCAATGTAATATCAACGCATCGTTTACTTCTTCCGTTTCAGGAACAACCATTTCATTAACCAATACCTCAACTGGATTATTCAATAACTCTTATTGGATAATAGATGGAGGCACAACTTACACCACAACAAATCTTTCAATTCCTGTAAATACAGCTGGATTACATTACGTTTATTTAATTTCTTTTAATTCTTTAACAGGTTGCTATGACAGTAGCATTCAACAAATAAATGTAACTATTTCAAATGCTGATACCATTTCAGGATATACTTATGTAGATGCTAATGGAAATGGAGTAAAAGATGTAGGTGAATCAGCAATAAAGGGGGTAAGTATTATTCTAAATGATACTACACAAAACTGGCAATGGGTTACAACAACTGATACTACAGGTTTTTATCAGTTTATTGTTGCTAATGGTTCGTATTATATTACCGTTGACACTTCTTTCAATTATTACTATTCATTTCGTAATCCATCAAATAACAATTACGGCCCAATATCATTTTCAGCAGGACTACAGGATAGCAGTGGAAATAATTTTGGAGCAATAATGCGTCCTTGCCCAAGTATTTCATCTATTGTAGCATCTTTGCAAACAAAAGCAACATATAGTTTTAGTAGCACTATATCAAATCCAACATGGTTGACTCATTATATTTTAGATTTTGGTGATGGAACAACTTCTGCGAATCCAAACTCAACGCATACTTATTTGAGTAATGGAATATTTATCCCAATACTATATTTGCTTGATTCAGTATCAGTTTCATGTTCAGATACTTTTATCTTATCTCCAATTGTTATAAGTAGCATAACACTTTGCTCAGGCACTTCTCAATTCAACACCTATTCATCATGCAATCAAATCTATTTTTACAACCAAAATCAAAATTCAAATACAACTTTTAGTTGGGATTTAGGAGATGGAACAACCAACACAGGAAGTTCTTTTTGGCACAACTATTCAAACATTGGCAACTACATCGTACAATGTATTTCTTATAATTCAATTAATGGTTGCTATGATACAACTGCACAAACTATCACTATAAATTCATTGGGCATTAGTGCTTCATTTACTTATACTGTAACGGGCAATACTGTTTTATTCAACAATACATCTACAGGAAGCATAACAAATTATTATTGGAGTTTTGATGATGGCGGAAGTTCAACATTAGCAAATCCTTCCCACACATTTATTCTTGGCGGACAGCACAATGTATATTTAAGCCTTACTAATACCAACAATTGTAATGACAGTATTTTTCAAACTATTTTCATTCCTATTCCGAACGCTGATACCTTAACAGGAAATGTTTTTGATGATAGCAATAATAACGGAATTAGAGATGTTGGCGAAGCTGGAATGCCTTATCATTATGTATATTTAACCAGTCAAGGGCAATCTGTTTATACCCAAACCAATGCAGTTGGTGATTATCAATTTATATTAGCATCAGGAACTGATACCATCAATGCGCCATACATTTGGCAATGGAATCAAACCATGCCATCCAACACTTATCGTTATATTGTTCCTCATACGGGCAATCAATATTTAAGTGGTTTTGATTTTGGTTTTAACGATACCACTTCTACTATTTCAGGTCATGTTTATTTTGATACAAACGGAAATGGAGCTCAAGATATAGGCGAAACTAATGCATCGTATATTCGAGTTGATGTTTACGGAAACTCAATGAGTACGCATGTTTATACTGATATAAATGGAAATTATACCGCTTTGCTTTATTACGGAAATGGTAATTTCAATATTACATGCAATCCTGTGTTAAGTAATTATATCAATTACAATATCAGCACTTTACCAACACAATACAATGTAACTACTATTGGCGCTACTAACCATTCAGGAAATGATTTTGGATTACACCCTATCAGCACAACCACTGGCGATAATTTGATGATTAGTTTTTCTCCTTATTCAACTATAGTTCCAGGATATACGGGTTGGTATTTAGTAAGTGTAAAAAATATAGGTTCAACAACAGTAAGCGGAAATGTAACTTGCATTTATGACCCAGCATTAACTTATTCAAATGCCAACTTTGGTAGTAATAATGCATCCTTACATCAATTAACTTGGAATGTAACTAATTTGAGCCCAGGCGGTGTTCAACAAAATACATTATGGATGACCTTAAATTCATCCACTCTTTTAGGAACTATATTAAATCATTCAGCAACAGTATCATTAACAGGAAGTGCAACCGATGTTGACCCAAGTAATAATTTTGTAAATTATCAGCAATTAGTAGTAGGCTCATTTGACCCTAATATGAAATCTGTTTCACCGGTTGGTGTGGGTTCAACTGGGGCTGTAAATCCTATTGCTACTGATGAATTAACTTATACCATCCAATTTCAAAATACCGGAACAGCACCAGCTATTAATATTGCAGTAAAAGATATTTTAGATGCCAATTTTGATTTAAGTACTATACAAATGTTGGCATCAAGTCATCCTTATATTTTATCAATTGATGATGCTAATCGATTAGCCACTTGGAAATTTGAAAACATTATGTTGGCAGATAGCACACATGATGAACCACACAGCCATGGCTTCATTCAATATA
>JBEANU010000307.1:0-5553 GCA_041165265.1 Bacteroidota bacterium
ATTTCGAATCGGCTACTAATTTTTGAAAACTAAAATAATCTAATGGCTCACAAAAAGTAATATTAAGTGTTGCATATTTTTCTGTCAATCCAAATTTTTCAATATTTTGTTTTGTTCGTGGATGTGCAGGAAAAACAATTTTATATTTCTCTGAAATACGTTCAAATACTTCGTGCAATTTTTCTAATCCTTCTTTATTATCAACCGTTGCAGGGCGATGCATCGTTACCAATACATAAGCTTTTGATGATACATTTAATTGATTTAAAATATCAGATGAATGTATGTTTTCTGTAAATGCTACCAAAGTATCAATCATGGTATTGCCCACAAATTTTATTTTATTTTCGTTTCTTCCTTCAGCAATTAAATTATCATATCCGCTTTGTTCGGTTACAAAATAAATATCAGTAATTTCATCTGTAAGTATTCGGTTAATTTCTTCGGGCATAGTTCTATCATTGCTTCGTAAACCGCTTTCTAAATGAGCTATTCTTACACCACATTTATTGGCTGCCAAAGCACCAGCTAATGTAGAGGTTACATCGCCTACAACCATTACCAAATCAGGTTTGTAATCCAATATAATTTGTTCTAATCCTAAAATAATTTGAGCTAATTGGCTGGCTTGTGTTTTACCATCAATATTCAAAAAAAAGTCGGGCTTATCTAACTTAAATTGATTAAAAAAAATGGCCGACATTTTATCATCAGAATGTTGCCCAGTATGTACAATTTTTAACTCTAAAGCGCCATTTAATTTATTACACTCATTTTTAAGTTGAGTAATTTTAATAAAATTGGGTCTTGTGCCCACTACGGTAAGTACTTTCTTCGTCATACTGCAAAAATAAAAATTTGCAGCTAAGATTTTATTTTTTTATAATTCTTTCCATTTCGGCAAGGTACTTTATAGCAAGATTTGTTCTATCGAAATTCAGTTTTGCAAAATTGTATCCACTTTCGCCTTGTTCAGTTATCTTATTTCTGCTGTTATAATAGTATAAAATTTTTTCTGCAAAATCTTTTGGATTTTCGGGTTCAACATAAATACCTGCTTTTGCAGTTTCCACTAATTCCCTTGAAACGCCATCAATAGCCATTAATATGGGCTTTTTGCAAGCCATATAATCAAATGTTTTGTTGGAATAAATAGTTTTAAAAGTATCTACTTTTTTTAAAATTGAAGTGCCCACATCTGATGCTAAAATGTATTGAAATACTTCGCTTTTGCTTACCGGTGGATGAAAAATTATATTGGTAAGATTTCTTTTTTTAGCTTCATCCATCAACATTTCTTTTTGCATACCAGCACCAATTGATAAAAGCAAAATATCTCTATTCTCTTTTAATAATTCAGCCGTTTCTACTAATTGTATTAAATGATTTGCCACACCATGAGCGCCTACATAAGTAATAATAAATTTGCCTTGCCAACCTTTTTCAGTTTTAAATTTTTCTTTATCAAATGTTTTCATCAAATCATCTGATAAACCAAAGTCGGAAGCATTAGGAATAAAAATTATTTTTTCAGGATTGATGTTTTTCTTTTCAATTAATGTTTGCCTAAATGCAGGCGTTAGTACGTTTATTAATAAAGCTCGTTTATAAATAATTCGTTCTAACCAAAAAGATAATTTAATAATAAAGCCATTAGTTAAAATACCAGTATCAATAGCACTTTCGGGCCATAAATCTCTAATTTCAAAAAGATAAGGCACTCGTTTTAATAGCGATAAAATCATGGCTGTAATGCCTACAAAAAGTGGTGGCGATGTAACTAAAATAATATCAAACTTTCCATTTGTTTTAAATAACCCTGCATATAAAGCCGAAAACATAAACGAAAAATAGCCCCACAATCTGCCTAAAAAATTTGAATTATAACTTTCAGAAACATGGCAACGGATAATTTCTAATCGCTCATTTAGTCGTTCGTTTACAAAATATTTTCCTTTGTATTTGTCTGCCTTTGCGCCTGCTGTATAATGCATCATGCCTGATAACACAACTACTTCATGACCTTTGTCTGTCCAAACTTTGGTCATTTCATTAAATCGTGAACCGCCGCCTTCAGATGCATCTAAAAAAAATTGATGTAATAATAGTATTCTCAAAATCAGTTTTGTTTTAAAAATATTTGGGTAAATATTTTTTTGGTTGAAGTGCTAAAGATAATACACTTCGATTTTTCTTTTATACCATAATGGCAAGAATGATAAACTTCTTTTATAGTGGGTTGAATAATATTTCCATTTTCATCCACAGCTTTTATTTCAAAATTCGAAAAGAAAAAATCGTTGATATGCCATATTTGATTCATTGGTAAACCTGTATGGTGTTGCATTTCATCAACAATTTCCCATGTGGGTTTATCCTTTTGTTTTACAACTTTTCTCAAATGAAAAATATTTTTGCCAAGATGTTCAAAGGCTTTTATTTTTCCATTAAAAATAAATTCAGTTGCATTATCAGTTGAAGTAAATTGCGATTCTTTGTTCCAATAATACCAAATAAATCTTCCGCCTTTTTTCATTTGGTCGTTATAGCCCAGCATTACAGTATTGTGTGAAGCCGTACCCATAAAGTATTTCATGTCTTCAGGCGAAGAATTATATTTGTAAGAACCATTATCACGTAAAATATTTTCACCTTTATAAAAAATATCTAGGTGCAAATTATCGGCCTGTGCTGGTCGGTCTTTATATGAACTACATTTAATAAAAGTGAATGAATCTTTATCTCGAAAAGTTGCATAACCTCCATTTTTGAAAATACCCATTTTCATTTTTGCAATCTGCAATTTGCAATCCGCAATCTGCAATTTCTGATTAGAAAACCAAAGTGCATCTTCAATTGAAATATCATCTGCAAATAAATTTTCTTTATTAAAAAAATAATAAAGTGCATTCAACTGCCCACGATAATCTCGGTAATGAGCATCATTCAAATTAAAAAATAAAGCTCCATCGTTTGAGCCATAATTAGGCAACCAACCATTTTTTTCATTTTGCAATTGAAACAAAAATTGTAATGTTTTTTTTGCTCTCGAATAAACTTCGTCTGAAAATTGCACCTCATTTTTTTCCGCTAAATAAAAAGCAACAGTAAGCAACTGCAACACCACCCGGTGATAGTTGGTAGAATATTGTAAATGGGTTCCATCTTCATAAATCTGATATTTTACTTCCTCTTCAAACCATTGTTTGCCTTTGGTTTTCCAAATTTTTGTTTCGGGTATAAATGGAAAAAGCAACCCACTTAAATACAACATCGCCGTTTCGGTAATTGCATGATTGTTTCTTACTGCAATTCTCGAAAAATTGATGTTGCGATAAACATGTTGCAATTGCCAATAAATGCTATTGATTATTTTTTCAAAAAATTCATTAGTTAATTCCTTAGCATTTTTATAATAATGCAAAGCAAAAGTCCAATTCAAAATTCGTAACGAAATTTCTTGACTGCATCGATAGTTTGGGCCGCAGTTTATCGGATTATTATCTATCCAATTTTCAATTTCATTAAATACAAATTGAGCATGATTAGCTTCAAAATGATAATCGTGGCGAATGATGGTATATAAAAAATTGAATCGAGATTTTTCCCAAACATATTTTATATCGCCTTGAGTGGTAGTAAAATCAGCTATCTCTGTCCAATGCTTATTTTTATCGTATTGATGTTTTGAATCGGGATTGGTAACCCAATCGTAATTTTTTCCGAGATTAATCCATTGCGAATTGAAGAATTGTATTTCACCATTTTCAATTTTACTAAAATCAATTTTTAATTTTTCTGTTGTTTTTTTTGCAAATGAAAGTCCTTCTTTTGATTCAAAAAAATAGGGCACATTTAATTTTCGCCAATCAGCTAACGTGATAAATTTTTGAATGGGTGTGTTTGTTGGGAACTTTTTTTTAAGTAATCCTGTTTTGCGTTGCACTTCAAACCAAACACGAAACAGCACATAGCGAATGCCCATGTTTTGTAGTAGTTGTAAGGCTTGTTTGATTTTTTGCAATTGTAATATTATTTATGCCACGAATACACGAATGTATTTTATTAGTGAAAATTTTAGAGTACGATTCTTTTATAATTCAATTTTGGTTCGCCAAAATTTACGAGCAATGCCAATTTATTGCCCGATACTTTTAAATAATTTAATGCTTGAGCTGTAAACTCTTCTGTAATTGCTGATACACCTTTTACTTCTAAAATTATATTTTCCATCACTACAAAATCAGAGTAAAATTTATGTGACAAAATAATTTCCTTATACTTCACTTCATATTTTTTTTCTCGTTCATAAAAAATATTTGCCTTTTTAAATTCATACTCTAAGGCATCTTTATAAACGATTTCTAAAAATCCTGCTCCCAAATTATTATGCACTTCCATGCAAATTCCAATAATTTTATAACTATCTTCTTTATGAATAATCATGAAATTATAATTTTATATTCATTCGTGTATTCGTGGCATTTTTTTTAGCACACATAGCATTAAATATTCACCCACGAATTTGTTTTCAACGATTCAATAGCTGCAAAGCTTGCCAGTGTTGTGTTTGCAATTTCATCAAATGGAATTAATGCATCGCCGCCATTTTTTACTAAGTTGGTTAACAATTCAAATTGCGCAGTATGACCTTTATCTTGTTTTGTTTTTAGATTCGAAAACCCTTTAATGCCGTAAGCTTCAGTAGTTCTAAAATTATCCATTACAATTGTTTTTTCCTGAAAATAAATTTCAAATCGTTCTTTTGAATAGGCTTTACTTCCGTTTGAAAAATAATTAATTACTACGTTTGAACCATTTTCATATTTCAATAAAATGCTTGCATTATCTGTATTTTCTTTCGGATTTTTTTCCAACGCATTCATACAAATTGATTTCACTTTACTACCAGTAAAGTAAGTTGCCAAATCAATAAAATGGCAAGCTTCGCCAATAATTCTACCACCGCCAACTGCTAAATCATGCACCCAAACATCAGGCGGAATAAAGCCTGCGTTCATTGTTGCCACAATATTTATAGGAACATTTTGCGGTAAAACTGATTTTATTTTTTTTGAATGAGGAGAAAATCTTCTGTTGAACCCTACATTGATTGTTGCTTTTTGCTTTTGATACACACTCACAATTTCATCAAAACTTTCTTTGGTAATTGCCAAAGGTTTTTCAACAAAAACATGCTTGCCTGCTTTCAAAGTTTCCATCACCATTTCCGCATGTAAATTATGCCTAGTGGTAATAATTGCCAACCCAACTTCATTGCTATTTATCGCTTCTTTATAATTAGTTGATGAAACAGGGATGCCATATTTTTTTGCCATCACAGTGCCGCTTAATCCATTTGCACTTACTATACTTTGTAGCGGTGCTGCACATTTTTTTAGAATTGGCAGCATGGTCATCTTTGTGAAATTACCAGCCCCGATGATGCAAATTCCTTTTGCAGTTGAGCCAGTAAAATTATTTTTATTTAACTGGATGCTATTGCTGATGACACTTTCAACAGGATAGTTGATAATGGAGGCAATCGATTTT
>JBEANU010000308.1:0-5688 GCA_041165265.1 Bacteroidota bacterium
ATAGTTGAGCATCCATCATATTATTATTCCAAGCGTATCTATAAGGTGGCGTACCGCCTATGATTGTACTAGTAATACTTCCATCAGTATACCCATGTTTTGAAATATTAAAACCACCATCATATTCAGGGCTGTTTAACACATTGCCAATTGCACGTGGTTCAGTTAATATAATGGTTTTGGTAATATTAGTATGTGTAAAATCTGATATCGTTACAGTATAAGTACCTGCTATTAAATTACTACGGTTTTGTGCAGTTGAGCCATTATTCCATAAATAGGTATAAGGCGCAACACCACCTGTACAGGTTACATCTATTGAACCATCATTTCCTCCTTTACAACTTATATTATGATCAAAATATTGGCTTGCATTTAATTTTACCTCTAATCCCTGCTGGGCTTCTGATTTATTAATAAAACAAAATGACATCAGCATCATTACAATAATTAATTTGTTAGGCTTTATTTTTAGTGTGCTGTGTGCTGTGTGCTATGTGCTGTGTGCTTTGTGCTGTGTAGTAGTGCTAGTGGTCATAGTTTTTTATATTTTTAATAATTTAAAAAATCTGTTTTTAGATGGGCAAGTATAAGCATAAATACGTAAAATCTTATACGCTAAAATACGTATTTGGATACGTGATTTTACTTAGGCTATATTAAATACATTGCTTTGATGTTACTATTAATTTATTCTATCAACCATTATTTATTTAATAAATTTGCATCTTAAAATAATAACTGATGCAAGTATTACTTAATTTTTGGTGGTTACCCGTTTTGCTATTTGCTATTTCAACAGGCTTTGTAACTATTAATCAAGGCACTATCGGAGTGGTTACTATGTTTGGTAAATTCAAACGAATAATGTCACCCGGTTTAAATTTCAAAATACCATTATTAGAAATTATTTACAAACGAGTAAGTATTCAAAATCGTTCAGTTGAATTAGAGTTTCAGGCTGTAACCATTGATCAAGCTAATGTGTATTTCAAATCCATGTTATTATATTCAGTATTGAATACAGATGAAGAAACTATAAAAAATGTAGCCTTTAAATTTATTAGTGATAAAGATTTAATGCAAGCTTTGGTTCGTACGGTGGAAGGCAGCATCCGTTCATTTGTGGCTACAAAAAAGCAGGCTGAAATATTGGCCCAACGCCGTGAAATAGTTGAATTTGTTAAAGAACAGATTGATTTAACTTTAGAAGGTTGGGGCTATCATCTTCAAGATTTACAAATTAATGACATCACATTTGATGATGCAATTATGGCTAGCATGAGTAAAGTTGTGGCCAGCAATAATTTAAAAGCGGCGGCTGAAAATGAAGGTCAGGCATTATTAATCACCAAAACAAAAGCCGCTGAAGCCGAAGGTAATGCAATAAAAATTGCTGCTGAGGCAGAACGACAAGCCGCTCAATTACGTGGGCAAGGTGTTGCTTTATTTAGGGAAGAAGTGGCAAAAGGTATGAGCCAAGCTGCTGAAGAAATGAAACAAGCAAATTTAGATACTAATGTAATTTTATTCAGCATGTGGACCGAAGCCATCAAAAATTTTGCAGAAGTTGGCACTGGTAATATTATTTTTTTAGATGGTAGCGCTGAAGGAATGCAAAAAACTATGAAGCAAATAATGGGGATGAACAAAGTAGATGCTTTAGAAAAAAAGAAATAAAACCAAAATGAATAATTTTTTAGTCCAGCCAATTTAGCATCATAAATTATTGTTCAATTTTGTTGAACTATCACATGCACCCTATCGGTAAAAAGAAAATTTCATCGATTTTAAATTTTGTAAATTTATTTTTTGAATAACATCTTATGACCTCATCTGCTGAAATACCAATTTGCACACAATGTTCGCATTTAAGCAAATCATTATTTTGTAAAATTGAAGCTATAAATTTAGAAGCTGTTGAGCATGAAAAACAATCCATCCATCTAAAAAAAGGTGAATTACTTTTTGCTGAAGGTGCTACACCACAAGGTTTGTATTGCGTAAGCAAAGGCAAATTAAAATTAGCAAAAATGGGTGAAGATGGCAAAGAGCAAATTTTGAGGCTCATCAATTCGGGTGATATAATAGGTTATCGAGCATTATTATCAGCCGATAAATACAATGCATCAGCCTATGCTTTAGAGGATGGTGATATTTGTTTTATATCAAAAAAAATGTTCCTTAATTTATTACAAAATGATACTTCATTAAGCCTTGAAATGATGAAAATTTTAGGTAATGATTTAAAAAAAGCCGAAGCACATATTACACATTTGGCCCAAAAACCAGTAAGAGAAAGAATAGCCGAAGCACTATTACTAATTCAACAAACGTATGGTTATGAAACCGATCAACAAACCATTAATGCCATACTCACCCGTGAAGAAATTGCAAATTTGGTAGGCACAGCCACCGAAACCGCTATCAGATTATTATCTGAATTTAAACAAGATGGAATAATTGAATTAAATGGTAAAAAAATAAAAATCATCAACGCTGCCAAATTACAAAGCACCGCAAATTTGAGTGATTAATACTACTCATTACAACATGTAACTCAAAACTTGGGTTGCGTAGTAAATTTTGCGCATGAACTACTGAACATTATTATAAGCAAAAAAAAAATTGTTCATCAAATATATTTTCTTTTCTAATTAATAATAACATTAGTTTTGATTAATAAACTTAAAAGCAAATTCACCAACAACTTCTTTAATTTAATTTTCATTCGGTTGACATCCTATGCTAATTCTTCATCTATCATTGAATTAATTATCAATAGTTTTTTGAAATTAGCAACTCATCCTATCTAAATATTTATAAATATTTATTTACATTTGCCCTCCCAAAAAATTATTTAAATAACAATCTAAAAGATTACATGACACAAAATTTACTATTACTTATTCCTGTATTTGGTATTTTAGGATTGCTTTACACCGCTTGGAAAAGCGCTTGGGTAAGCAAACAAGATGCAGGTAACGACCGAATGAAAGAAATTAGCACCTACATAGCCGAGGGTGCAATGGCGTTTTTAAAAGCTGAATACAAAGTACTAGGTTACTTTGTGGTAATTGCTGCCATACTTTTAGCAGTAATGGGTTATAGCGATAAAGGCAGCAGCCCAGTTATTGCATTGGCCTTTATTATTGGTGCTGTTTTTAGCGCTTTAGCAGGCTTTATTGGTATGCGGATAGCTACCAAAGCCAATGTTCGTACGGCACAAGCAGCCCGTACATCTTTATCAAAAGCTTTAGCAGTTTCATTTGGCGGAGGAAGCGTAATGGGAATGGGTGTTGCAGGTTTAGCCGTATTAGGCTTAGGCGGATTATTTGTAGTATTGAAACATTTTTTTGCACCAAACGCAGCAGTTGATTCAGAAGAAATGAAACGCACCATCGAAGTATTGACGGGCTTTTCATTAGGTGCTGAATCAATCGCATTATTTGCTCGTGTGGGTGGTGGAATTTATACAAAAGCAGCTGATGTAGGTGCTGACCTAGTAGGTAAAGTAGAAGCTGGTATTCCTGAAGATGACCCTCGTAATCCGGCAACTATTGCTGATAACGTAGGCGACAATGTAGGCGATGTAGCCGGCATGGGTGCTGATTTATTTGGTAGTTATGTAGCAACCGTTTTAGCAACTATGGTATTAGGAAGAGAAACAATTTCTAATGATAATTTTGGTGGCATGGCTCCCATCTTATTACCTATGTTGATTGCTGGTTTAGGTATTATTTTCTCTATCATCGGAACTTTGTTTGTTCGTGTAAGCGATGATGGTAAAGCAACTCCAGCTAAAGTACAAATGGCACTAAACTATGGCAACTGGGGTTCAATGGTGATTACTGCAATCACATCTTACTTTATTGTTCATTGGATGATGCCTGATGTAATGGAATTAAGAGGTTTTGTATTCACTCCCAACAGAGTATTTGCAGCCATCATGGTAGGTTTAGGCGTTGGTACTTTAATGAGTATCATCACTGAATATTATACAGCCATGGGCAAACGCCCAGTATTGAGCATTATTCGTCAATCTGCAACAGGCTCAGCAACTAATATTATTGGTGGATTATCAGTAGGTATGGAATCTACGGCAATGCCAATTATTGTGTTAGCAGCCGGTATTTATGGTTCGTATTTATGTGCAGGTTTATACGGTGTGGCAATAGCCGCTGCAGGTATGATGGCAACTACAGCTATGCAATTAGCTATTGATGCTTTTGGGCCAATTGCTGATAATGCAGGTGGCATTGCCGAAATGAGTGAATTACCTGCTGATGTTCGTGAAAAAACAGATATTTTAGATGCCGTAGGAAATACTACAGCAGCTTCAGGAAAAGGTTTTGCAATTGCTTCGGCTGCTTTAACAGCATTAGCATTGTTTGCTGCTTTTGTTGGTATTGCTGGCATTGATGGTATTGATATTTATAAAGCTGATGTATTAGCCGGTTTATTTGTAGGTGGAATGATTCCATTCTTATTCTCATCATTTGCAATTGCAGCTGTAGGTCGTGCGGCAATGAGTATGGTAGAAGAAGTTCGCCGTCAGTTTCGTGAAATACCAGGCATTATGGAAGGAAAAAGCAAACCCGAATACGATAAATGTGTAGCTATTTCAACACAAGCCTCTATCCGTGAAATGATGATTCCAGGCGCAATTGCCATCATCATGCCACTAATAATTGGTTTTGCTTTTGGTCCTGAAGTATTAGGTGGCTTTTTAGCAGGTGCAACAGTTGCAGGTGTGTTGATGGGTATGTTCCAAAACAACGCTGGTGGAGCTTGGGATAATGCTAAAAAATCTTTTGAGAAAGGAGTTGATATTAATGGTCAAACGTATTACAAAAAATCTGAGCCACATAAAGCATCAGTTACAGGTGATACAGTGGGTGATCCTTTTAAAGATACATCTGGTCCTTCAATGAATATTTTGATTAAATTGATGAGTATTGTGGCATTGGTTATTGCACCAACATTAGCACATATGTATCATGATAAGATTGAACATGCTCGTGAAGTGAAAATGGAACAATTGCAAAACAAAATGGGTGGTGCTGAATGCAATGAAATGGAAGGTTGCGATGAAATGGATTCAGCTGATTGTACATCTGCTCGTTGCGAAACAAGTTATGATACCGTTCCTACTATGGATGAAAAAACCGGCAAGCAAAATGGTTTTAAAATTTTCGTTCGTAAAACTTGTATAAAAGAGATGAATGATAAATGTGGCGATTGCGGCATGAAATGCGATTCAGCTTGCATGGCTAAAATGGGTTGCAAAACAAAAGAAGAGTGTATCACTAAAATGCAACAAATGTGTGACCAAGAAAAAGCAAACCGAAAAGGTGCTTGCTGCAAAAAAGGTGCAGCCGAAATGACTGAGAAGAAATAACAAGAAAACTTTCCAAGCTTTTAAAAGTTTGAAATTGAATTGATAATAAAAATCCGCTGTTTGCAAAAGCAGCGGATTTTTTGTTTGTATTCAATACTTTATCAACAAAAAATAATTAACTTTGACCTATGAAAAATGATGATGAAATAATTGAATCATTAATTTTAGGTGGTGTAATCGGAGCTGCCATCGGAGCTTTAATTTCAAAAAAAAGTGGCAAAGGCACTACTTTAGGCGCCATTGTAGGGGCTGCTATCATAGCCACTTTCAAAGCAAATGACCGAGCT
>JBEANU010000309.1:0-4053 GCA_041165265.1 Bacteroidota bacterium
TGATGAAATAGCAGAAGGCATATATAGTAATTTAGCCATCATAACACATAGCCCTAGTGAGTTTGTAATTGATTTTGTAAAAATTGTACCTGGGGTACCTAAAGCAAAAGTTAAATCGCGAATTATTTTAACCCCACAACATGCTAAACGATTAATGCATGCTTTAATAGATAATGTGAAAAAATTTGAATCAACACATGGCAATATTAAAGATACTGAAATGCCTGGTGCTTTGCCTATGAATTTTGGCGGACCAGCGGCTATGGCTTAAGTTTGAAATTTGATATCATGAAAACTGCTGTATTAATAGGTGCTTCGGGACTTATAGGCAATTTTTTATTGTATGATTTATTAGCAGAATCTTCTTATCAAAAGGTAATTATTTTAGTAAGAAAATTACTACCTATTGAGCATTATAAATTGACTCAAGTTGTAACTGATTTTGCAGATGAAAATATTTTAAAAGCAAATATTATAGGCGATGATTTATTTATTTGCACTGGCACTACAATTAAAAAAGCTGGTAGCAAAGAGGCTTTTAAAGCAATAGATTGGCATTTGCCATTTAGCATAGCACAGGTGGCAAAACAAAATTCTATACAAAAAGTATTGTTGGTTTCAGCCTCAGGCGCTAATGAAAAATCATTATTTTTTTATGGTCGCATAAAGGGTTTCTTAGAAAATTCATTACAAAAATTAAACTTACCTCAACTCATTATTTTCCGACCATCTTTATTATTGGGGAATAGAAAGGAAAAGCGTTTGGCAGAGAAAATTTTTCAGAAAATATTTTTTGCAATTTCTTTTTTATTTATCGGAAAGTTGAAAAAATATAAAGGAATAGAGGCTCAGCAAGTGGCAAAAAAAATGAATGAAATAGCTCAATCATCAAGTAATCAAAAGGTAATTTTTTTTGAGAATAATGATTTATTTCAGAAATGAATAGTATTTAAAAGGCTATCTCAAATACATTATCCTCGTATTTTTCTACGTAAAAACACTTACAAATTTTACACATACAAACCTTAATTTTAGTGGACAAACTACCATGATTAATTCATGCTAATATTGATTTAATCAGCATAGTTTTATTTAATTTTACCAATTAGTATATTTAAGTTAAAACCACATCCATTATTATGTTGAAGAAAAGTTGCCTGCTTTTTTTTATAGTCTTACTAAGCTATACCATTGCAAATGCTCAAAATTTATGTCCGCAGAACATTGATTTTGAAAATAGCAATTTCACCAATTGGAATAATTTCACTGGAACTGTTACAGATAATGGTGTTCAGAATATAGTTTCTGTTTCTAGTTCAGGGCCTGTGGCTAATCGTCATGATATTACCTCAGGTGCAGGCCTTGATCCTTATGGAAATTTTTCTGTAGTATCGCCAGTGGGTGGTTTGCATTCTATCAAATTAGGAAATGACCAAGCAGGAAATCAAGCGGAAAGAGTTACTTATAAATTCACGATTTCAGGAAGCAATAATTTATACAGCTTGTTATATAGCTACGCTGTTGTGTTTGAAGACCCAGGTCATCCTTCGTATGCACAACCACGATTTACGGTTGAAGCGTTTGATTCAGCAACAGGTTTGCCTGTAAAATGTTTACCTAATCCGTTTATTGCCAGTTCAAATCTTCCGGGATTTAGTCAATCATCAGTAGGTTTTAATATTTGGTATCAACCATGGGTTACACGAACTTTAAATTTTTCAGGCTTAGCTGGCAAAACAATTTACTTACAATTTACTACTGCCGATTGTACTTATGGCGGTCATTTTGGTTATGCTTATGTGGATGTTAGTTGTGGTACATTTCAAATTTTAAATGGTTATTGTCCGGGTTCATCAACTGCTACATTCACAGCGCCACCGGGCTTTGCTTCTTATTCTTGGAGAGATTCAACTTTGGCTACAGTTGTTGGAACAGGTATGAGTATTACCATTCCTGCACCAGCCAATGCTTCAAAATATTATGTGATTCTTACGCCTGATAGTGGTTATGGTTGTATAGATACTTTACTTACTATTGTAACGCCATCAGCTCCGCCAGTGGCTGTTTTCAGCGCCCCTGATACATTTTGTTTAAGCAGCCCAGTACAATTTACAGATGCTTCTTATTCAACAGGTACTGGCACTTTTGTGAATCAATGGAGTTGGAATTTTGGAAACACAGCAAGTGGCAGCTCCAATACAAGTTCATTACAAAATCCTACTCATTATTTTACAGCAGCAGGAACCTATACAGTTTCGTTGGTGGTAACTTCTAACATTAGTTGTGTATCAAGTACTATTAGCAAAAGTATTGTAATCATTCCTTCAATCACTGTTAATGCTGGCAATGATACTAGTATTTGCAGTGGGGCATCAGCAACACTTCATGCTAGTGTAACGCCTTCAACGCCAAGTATTTCAGGTACTTCATATTCATATAGTTGGTATCCAACAACTGGGTTATCTTGTACTACTTGCAAAAATCCTATAGCCACACCAACATCAACAACCACCTATTATTTTACAACTAATTATTATCCGAATGGTTGCAGCCGAACAGATTCTGTTATTGTAACTGTTATACAGCCCTTATCAACTGTAAGCGTTACAGCATCTGCATCTGATATTTGTACGCCATCACCAGTTCAATTGAATGCTTCTATTTTGCCAACTACTTGTGGAGTAGCTACTGAAACTTGTGGTTCATCAGCGCAATCAACGGTTGGAAATAATAATGGATTTTTTTCATCAGCACCGCCATTTATAGGAATTTATGATGATGCAAGAACGCAGATGATTTATAGAAAATCAGAATTGAATGCGGCAGGAATTATTGGTGGAATAATTAAAGATATTGCCTTGTATGTCAACTATAAAGGCAGCACTATTCCGTATCAAAATTTTACTATTAAGTTGGGTTGTACAACGGATACAGCTTTATATCAATGGGCTACTGGTTTGACTACTGTTTATAGTAATACTACTGGAATTACAACAACATCTGGATGGAATAATTTTGCTTTATCAACGCCTTATAATTGGGATAAATCTTCTAATTTAATTGTTGAAATTTGTTTTGATAATGCTTCATCAAGTTATTATGATTATGTAAATGCAAGTTTGACAAACTACCCATCAGTTGTAAATTATTACGATTACGGAACATCAGGTTGTTCGATGACTTCTTATTACAATTATATTTATGTTCGTCCTGATATTCGCTTCAATGTATGTACGCCTGCTAATGCTGGAGTTAACTTCACTTGGTCACCAACCACAGCATTAAGCAATCCGAATATTTCAAATCCAATTTCAACCACCACAGCTACCATCACTTATACAGTTACTGCAACTGCTGGTGTTTGTGGTACTTCAACAGGAACTAAAACCATTACTGTTACTAATTTACAAGCTAATTTTACTTCTGCTGATACCATTTGTTATGGCTCATCAATGGCATTCACCAACACCTCAACCATTACTGGCGGCGGAACAATTACAAAATACAATTGGAATTTTGGTGATATGATGAGCGGCTTTTCAGATAGTAGTTCGTTGCAAAATCCATCACATACATTCAGTAGTTCAGGAAATTATGTAGTTACACTTACTCTTACCTCATCAACAGGTTGCACATCTGTAAAAACAAAAACAATTGTTGTGTCGCCTTTATATACCGTTAATGCTGGATATGATGTAAGTATCTGTAATGGCTCATCTGCTATTTTATCAGGCTATATCTATCCTACACCTTCGTCTGTAAGTTATCAATGGTCACCAACAACAAATTTAAGTTGTACAAATTGTTTGAACCCAACGGCTAATCCAACTGCTACTACCACTTATTATTTGAGTATTGGAAGTGGAAGTTGTATCAGTAAAGATAGTATGACTATTACCATACTTCCAGGCATTTCAAATTTAAGTGTAACTGCTACACCATCAACTGTTTGTCCAGGTAGCACATCGCAATTAAATGCAAGTATTACTCCTGTTTGCGGACCAGCAACTTCAACTTGCGTTGGTACTACTCAATACACAGTTGGGAATGGCG
>JBEANU010000310.1:0-5227 GCA_041165265.1 Bacteroidota bacterium
GGCGGCATTTATAATTCAGGCAATAAAACTATTTGTTATAGCAATCCTCAACAAGATACAATTACTGTTACTGTTAACGATGACAATGGATGCATTGCTACTGCAACCGACACCATAAAACTATCTACCGATTGTGTTTGGCCAGGTGATGCCAATAGTGATTTAGTAGCCGATAATTTAGATATTTTTCCTATTGGATTATTAAACGGAACAACTGGGCCTGTAAGAAATAATGCTTCATTGATTTGGATTGACCAACCTGCAACACCTTTTGGTACAACAGCTTCAGGTTTTACTACCGATGCCAAACATGCTGATTGTAATGGCGATGGAATAATTGATGGCAATGATACTACAGCAATTTTACAAAATTATGGGTTAACACATTTGCGCAAAAAAAGTGGTGCTGATTTAATGTCACTTACTGTTGGCCCTGATACATTATATCAAAATACAACTGCTACAATTTTGATTGATTTAGGTACAAGTGCAAATCCTTTAGATAGTGTGTATGGTGTAGCATTTTCATTTAATGTTGACCCAACAGCTATTGATACCAACTCTATAAACATTACTGCGCCTGCATCGTGGCTGTTTAATAATGCTACTGATCATTTTCAAATTTATAAACTTAATAAATCGGCAACAAGGGTTGATGTTGGTTTGGTTCGAAATAATCAAATTAGTAAATCAGGTTATGGAACAATTGTAAGCGTAACAATTGATATTACAACAGGTAATATTATTGGTAGAGAAGATGCTTTGGCGGCTTACAATAAAAAATATCAATTGCATTGCTCAGTAGATAATATTACCATTTTAAAATTAGATGGCTCGATGATTTCAGCAAATATGGCACAAGATTCATCAACGATATTATACAATAAACCTGATGGAATAAATTTAGTTTCGGTTCAAAATTTATCTACTTCAATTATTCCAAATCCTGCTACCAACAACGTTTCTATTAAATTGAAAGGATATAATTATAATGAAGAAAAGAAATTAATATTGATAGATGCAACAGGTAGATTGATGCTTCAAAAATCATTTACAAGCAATCAAACAACAATTGATATTTCTGAATTGAATCAAGGAATTTATATTGCAAAAATTATTTCAGAAAAAGGAATTACCGAAAGCAAATTGATAAAACAATAGCTTGAAGAAGTTTATAATTATCAGCAAAAAATTTACAATAAAAACTTTCCAAGTTGATAAAGCTTGGAAGGTTTTTATTGTTAGGGCATTTTGTATTTACTGAATACCGATAATTGTTTATTGTAAACTATTCAACTTCTCCATCAGCCAATTTTTATCGGGCACTTGTGTATCTAATTCTAGTTTTTTAATAATGGCACTTGCTTCTTTTTTCGAAATAGATTTTAAAAGCGGTTGAAAGTATATTGTAAATTTGCGATAAATGTTTTGGTAATGTGCTGATAGTTTTCGCTTACGAGTAAGCATTTTTTTTAAGCTTATCAATAAGTCATCTAATGTATCCCACTCGTTTAATTCATACATAGTTTTAGCTTGCATTACTTTTATATCTAATTGATAAAATAAATCGGTGTAAGCTACTTGCTGCAATAGTTGTAGCGATTCTTTATATTTTTTTTGAATAAAAAATACTTTAGCCAAATTATAATTGTAGGCATTATTCAATTCATCTTTTGGCAATAACAAACTGTATGTTTTAATAAATTTTTCAGTCCATTTTATTTCTTGTAATTGCAAAGCCACCGAAATAATATTTTTAAAATCCCATGGACTCATTACTTTTTTTTGAATCAACAATTGTTGTTTTAAAGCCAATTTGTAAATCTGAAAAAGCTCTTCATAATATTTTGTGTTACTACTATTTATTTGTGCAATACAGTAATTTATTAGAAACAGTAAAATTTCTTTTTGGGTAATTTTATTCAAATTATTTTTTGGCTTAAATAGTATTCGTTTTAGCCATTCATAATGTGGCTGGGTATCATTATTTAATTGCATTAAAAGTATCTGCCTATAAATTTCTATCCATTCATTTTTTATCGAAGTTTCATTAATCCATTTCATTAAAAATTCTTCCCATTGAATAGTTACAGGCTCATCAAATAAATTTTTATAATGATTGGCAGCACTCCAATATTTTAATTTTTCATACATATAAAATTCCTCTAACGAATGTAATACATCGGCTGTGTTTAGCTGCTGTTGACGGCTTTGTAGTATTTCTTGATGCAAATTTATTTGTTGATGAAAACTAAATCGTTCAACAAATAGCAAATCTAAATCTTCGTTTTTAGCAGTTAACAATGGTTTTAATCTATCGGCATGAAATGAAAACAAATCAGTTAATCGACGCTGATTTAATATTTGTAAATATTGTAATGGCAGCGCATTGGTTTTGTTTTTAAGTTGATGAAGCGAAATAAAATCAACCGCATATTGATATAAATAAGAGCAGTGTTTATTGAATTGAAGATTGTTGTATTTTTTATTGCCGCTAAGCTTTATCCAAATTATTTCAGCTTCGGGTATTTCATAATTTCGTGAATGCAGATAAGGTCGAATTATCTCGAATAAATTAAATAATGATGTATCGGTATTAAAAAATGGACTTTGCAAATACAATTGAAATCGCTGAATCTCTTGTGGTGAAAAGGATTGTAACAATAAATATAATTTAGTATTTTGCATACAATGATATCTTTATACAAAGATAGGTTTTTAAATTACATTTACATATCGGGTTAGATAGTTTAATTATTTTGTACTTGCATCCACATCTAAAAGTGTAGATGTTTGCATCATCAAAAGAAATTATATTTTTAATAACCAATAAAATTATTATCATCATGAAAAAGCATTTACTCATTTATTTTGCCATTTGCATAGGTGCACTATTTGCCGCAAATAATGTATGGGCTCAAATACCTACGGGTTATGGTACAAGTTCTGCTACTTCCACTGGCGATGAAGAAATTTATAATGTTAGCTTATCCTGCGTTGGGGGTGGTACATTAAATAATTCATCAACATGTGGTACCACAGGAAGCACAACAGCAATAAACGGATTGCCAGCTTCGGTGTTAAGTAAGTATTCAAATTTTACTAATTTATTACCAACTGAATTAATTATTGGTAAAATTATTAATGCTTCAGTTACTATAGGAAGATGTAATGTGGGTACATTCCAATCAAGGTTTGCAGTATATATTGATTATAACAGAGATGGTGTTTTTCAAACTAATGAAAGAGCCTATGCACAACCTACTTCTGCCATCAGTACTACTTCTGGAACAACTTATACTTTCAATTTTTCAATTCCAAACACTGCATTAACAGGGCTTACATTATTGAGAGTAGTTGAAGTGGAAGCCATTTCAATACCAGCCGCAACTGGAAACTATACTTGGGGCGAAACAGAAGATTACATTGTTAATATAACCAAAAGTGTAAATGCTGGTAGTAGAGATTTTCATATTTGCAATTCAACCACAGCAGTGGGTATCGGCGGAAATCCTTCAGTATCGGGCTTTTCAGGGGCTTATTCTTTTTCGTGGAGTAATTCATCATCATTAATTTTGGCTAATACATTAAATCCAATTGCTTCGCCAACTACTACAACCACTTATGTTTTATCAGTTTTAGATTCAACTACAATGGCTACTTATGTTGATTCAATTACCATTTTTATAAATCAACCTATTACTGTTTCTATCCAAGTTTCAAGTTGTAATCAATATGTTTTCGGCAATCAAACGCTTACTGCAAGCGGTGTGTACACTGATACAGTTCAAACGCCTTTAGGCTGCGATTCAATTACAACATTGCATCTTACTATTAATAATACAGTAAATTCTTCTATTTCGAATACCATTTATAGTGGCTCAAGTATGTTATTTAATGGCGCTATTTTAACTAATAGTGGGGTGTATTACGATACACTTACATCTTATAAAAATTGTGATTCGATTATTACATTAAACTTAACTGTGTTGTCAACCACAACACCAGTGGGCATTGTACCAAATGGTTATGGTATTAGCATGGCAACTTCAACTAACGATGATGAAATTTTTAATGTATCATTAACTTCGAAAAATGTACAAGTGTTAAACAATACATCTAATTGTGCCATAACAGGTAGTTCGGCAGCCATCAATGGTTTGCCAGCTTCTACATTAAATGGATATTCGAATTTTACAAACATAACACCTTCAAATTTAGAAGTTAATAGCACTATAACAGGGTCGGTTACATTGGGTTTTTGTGGTACATATCCTTACAGTTCGAAGTTTGCAGTATTTATAGATTATAATAGAGATGGTGTTTTTCAAGCCAATGAAAAAGTATATCAATTGCCAGTGGGTGTACATCCTGCTTTATCGGGTACAGCCTATTCATTTACATTTACAATACCTTCAAATGCTTTAGCAGGGCTTACTTTAATGAGAGTTGTTGATATAGAAACAACATCAAATATTGCAGCAACAGGCAGCTATACTTGGGGCGAAACAGAAGATTATTTGGTACGCATTGGCAATAGTGTAAATGCTGGGATGGATAAATATATTTGTGGTGCTACTATTTCTACTACAATTGGTGGAAGCCCTTCCATATCAGGTTTTGTAGGTAGTTATTCGCTTGTATGGTCGCCAAGTACTTCATTAAATTCAGCTACAATATTAAATCCAATTGCATCGCCAACTGCAACAACAACTTATGTTTTATCAGTGTTAGATTCCACTACAATGGTTTCTTATACTGATTCAGTAACAGTTTTTGTAAATCAATCATCTACTACTAATATTCAACAAAGTGCATGTGGTAGCTTTGTATTCAACAATCAAACGCTTACTGCCAACGGCATCTACTACGATACATTAACAAATCAAAATGGATGTGATTCTATAATTACTCTTCACTTAGTTATTAATTCAAGTCATCAATCAAATATTACTTCTGCAATTTATGCAGGTTCAAGTATATTATTTGGTGGTGTAAGTATCACAACACAAGGCACTTATAAAGATACCATACCAACTTATGCTGGTTGCGATTCCATCATTACCATGAACCTAATCGTGTTGCCAGTTGTAAGTCCTTCGGCTGGAAGTGTACCAAGTAGTTATGGTATAAGCCAAGCTTCATCAACCATTGATGATGAAATTTATAATGTAAGTTTAAATTGCCCAAATGGTGGTTCGTTAAATAATTCATCAACTTGTAGTAT
>JBEANU010000311.1:0-9503 GCA_041165265.1 Bacteroidota bacterium
TTGGCATTTTCATCAGTTAAATAATGTGCATTGGTTGATGTGGCAGTGTAGATTTTTTTTTCATTGGCATATTTCACCATTTCTAAAAAATCAGGATTCAAATAAGGCTCACCTTGAAAATAAAAAATCAGATACAACAATTCTTTATGCATATCATCAATGGTTGTTCTGAAAAAATCTTTTTGCAACATTCCTGTTGGTCGGGTGAAGGCACGTAATCCGCTTGGGCATTCAGGGCAACGTAAATTACAACTCGTTGTTGGTTCAAATGAAATAGTAATCGGCAGTCCCCACTGCACAGGTTTGCCTGTCCATTGCGAAATGTAAAAACTAGCTAACACTTTATAAGCATTAACTATTCTGCGAACCGAAAGTTTTGAAACAAGATTAAGTGTATCTGGAATGTTTATTTGCACGATGTAAAAGTATTTCAACTATTTAATTAATTACAATTTTATTAAAGGCAATTGTATTATAAATTTAAGTATTGTGATTGTTTTCATTAAAAATCACCATCAATACTTTGTACTTTTGCATATTAAAAATCTGGAATTGAATATGAGCGATATTGAAAGTACAAAACCTGAAATACGTACCAAAAAACCTGATTGGTTAAGAGTGAAATTACCAATTGGTAAAAATTATTTACATGTACGTGGGCTAGTTGATAATTACAAGCTACACACTATTTGTGAAAGCGGAAACTGCCCAAACATGGGCGAATGCTGGGGTGCAGGCACTGCCACATTTATGATATTGGGCAATGTATGTACCCGTAGTTGTGGATTTTGTAACGTATTAACAGGCCGCCCAACTGAATTAGATTGGGATGAACCCAAACGAGTTGCCGAAGCTATTCATTTAATGAAAGTGAAGCATGCAGTAATAACTTCAGTGAACAGAGATGAATTGAAAGATGGCGGCGCTACTATTTGGGCAGCCACAATTCATGAAGTTCGTCAGCTAAATCCAACTACTACATTAGAAACTTTAGTGCCTGATTTTATGGGCAAGCATGAAAGCTTAGATATGATTATTGAAGCACATCCTGAAGTAGTTTCGCATAATATTGAAACCGTAGAGCGATTAACAAAACAAGTAAGAATTCAAGCAAAATATCAGCGCAGTTTGGATGTGATTCAATATTTAAAAAACGGCGGTATGCGTACCAAATCAGGATTAATGCTGGGTTTGGGTGAAACAAAAGAGGAAGTTTTTCAAACCATTAAAGATTTAAAAATGCATGGTTGCGATGTGTTAACCATTGGTCAGTATTTACAACCAACCCCCAAACACTTAGCGGTAGCCGAATACGTGCATCCTACTATTTTTGCTGAATATAAATTGTATGCTTTAAGTGTAGGGTTTAAATGTGTGGAGAGTGGTCCACTGGTTCGTTCATCGTACCACTCTGAAAGGCATTTGTATGATGAAATAGTTTAAAAAAATTATTTTAAAAGCTAATTAAAACAATAAAAATAAAGCATGAATCAATTTAATAAGAAAGAAAAATCAACATACGATAATTTAATTTATGGCAGGCATCCTATCATTGAAGCCTTTGAAGCAAACAGAACTTTAGATGTAATATACACTCAGAAAGATTTAAAAAGTGAAATATTAGATGAAATACGCATTAAAGCTAAGCAATTTAATGTACCCATTAAAGCAGTGCCTAAAGAGAAGCTAGATTACTTAACTTATCGTGCCAATCATCAAGGTGTAGCAGCATTTATTTCACAAATAAAATATGCTGAAAAGGAAGAAATATTAGAACAAGTTTTAGCAAAAAATAAGGTGCCGTTATTTTTAATTTTAGATAGTATTACTGATGTAAGAAATTTTGGAGCCATTGCCCGTACGGCTTTAGGCACAGGCGTTCAAGCTATTATTATACCCAAACGAAACAGTGCTCAAGTAAATTCAGATGCCATGAAAACAAGCGCTGGCGCATTAAATAAAATTGCAGTTTGTAGGGAAGATGATTTAATACAAAGCATTAAATGGTGCAAAGCCAATGGATTGCAAGTTTTGGTGAGCGATTTAAAAGCCACTAAAAAAGTAAGTGAATTAGATTATACAAAACCAACTGCTATTGTAGTTGGCGAAGAAGCTGAAGGGGTAAACAAATTAATTATTAATAGGGCTGATGAAACCTTTATCATTCCTATTTTACCTGCAATGGATTCGTACAATGTTAGTGTTGCTGCTGGCATTATTTTGTATGAAGCCATGAAAAGCAGATTGTAAAAATTGTTCAAACAAAAAACCCTTCCTGTTTAGGGGAAGGGTTCAATGCCTTTTTCTTTTCATTTTTAATAACTAAAATCCTTGGTATATTAAACAATTTTAAAACAGAATACGTTGCATCTATCATAAGAAATAATTGTTATAAGTATGAATAAATTTTCGGCAAATACATTAATTAGCATTTTTATAATTATTGTTGTGAATGCCATTGTATTGCCCCGTATGGTAATGCAAGGTTGCTTTATGGATGGCATGCTGTACAACGCAGTAGCACATAATTTAAGCAAAGGATTAGGCACTTTCTGGAACCCAACATTCAACACTTTTGTTCATCCTAATTTTCATGAACAACCACCACTTACATTTGGTTTACAAGCCATTTTTTTTTATTTATTTGGTGATAGTATTTATGTTGAACGTGGCTACGATTATCTATTTTGCTTCATTCATGTTGTGCTAATTGGCTTAATTTGGAGAGAAATTTTTGTACACTCAACTATTAAAAAACTTTGGTGGTTGCCAATTTTATTTTGGATTTCAATACCCATTGTAAGTTGGGATTTTGTAAATAATATGGAAGAAATAACAATGGGCATATTTGTTCAATTGGCTATATTATTTATTGTTAAATCAATTAATAATAAAAAACCATTACTGTTGTATCCAACATTGGCAGGCCTTAATATAGCATTGGCTTGGTTGTGTAAAGGCTTTCCGGGTTTGTTTCCTTTAGCTGCATTTTTTGTAGCATTTCTTTTTTTTAAAAGCTATACTCTTAAAAAATTTGTATTGCATTATTTTATGATGATGCTAATGGTAATTTTATTTTTTACAGCATTGTACTGCTATCCAATTGCACATGATAATTTATCTATTTATTTAACGCAACGAGTACTAAATAGTATAAAAAATGTGGTTGAAACCGATAACCGATTTTATATGATTGGAAGATTATTAAGTGAATTATTGATTCCGATTGGATTAGTGACAATTATCTTTATCATTAAAAAAACAAAACATCAAATTGTAAGTTTTGAAAAAAAATGGACTTTGTTTTTTATATCACTTGGCTGTTGTGGTGTATTGCCACTAATGGTAACACTTGAGCAACGTGGCTTTTATATGGTTACGGCATTGCCATGTTTTGCAATTGGCTTAGCAATAATTATAGCTTCAACTATTAATGATTGGATACCGATATTTGAAGATAAAATTATCGCATGGCTTAAACCAATAAATGTAATAAGCAGTATTGCATTGCTGGCGGTTGTGTTTTTTTGCATAGGCAAATACAAACGTGATGAGCCCTCGTTAAGTGATATTTTTGCTTTCGGAAAAATCGTTCCTGCTCAATCAAAAATTGGTATTGGTGCTGATTTACTTGAAGATTGGGGAACAGGGTGCTACCTTCAAAGATATTTTTTAATTGAAGTAGATGGCAATACACAACAATGGAATAAGTATCCTTTTGTGATGTTAAATAAATCATCCGAAATCAATTATTTACCACACATGAATGGCTATACCAAAGTGAATATTCCAACAAAATTATTTAATTTATATCAGCATAAATAAATTGTTTTTATAGTTCAATCAACTTATTTTATCAATAATTTTAACCTTCTAAATTTTAACATAAATAAATATTGTGGCATTACATCTTTACAATACATTAACCCGAACAAAAGAAAAATTTGAACCCATTCATGCACCAAATGTTGGTTTGTACGTTTGTGGTCCTACTGTTTATAGCGAACCACATGTAGGCAATCTGCGCACATTTTGCTCCTTTGATATGATATATCGTTACCTTACTTATTTAGGTTACAAAGTACGTTATGTTCGCAACATCACTGATGCTGGGCACTTGACCAACGAACGTGGCGAAGGTGTGAACCGAATGGAATCGCAAGCAAAATTAGAAAGCTTAGAGCCGATGGAAATTGTGCAAAAATATACCGTAAGTTTTCATCGCATCATGGATGCGTTTAACACTATGCCGCCAACTATTGAACCCACCGCAACTGGCCATATTATTGAGCAAATTGAAATGATTGAAACATTATTAAAAAATGGTTTTGCTTATGAAGTGAATGGTTCAATTTATTTTGATGTAAAAAAATATAATGCTGAACATGGCTATGGTAGCCTTTCTGGAAGAAATATTGATGAGTTAATGGCAGGTTATAGAGATTTGGATGGACAAGATGAAAAGCGAAATTCAATAGATTTTGCTTTATGGAAAAAAGCATCGCCCGAACATATTATGCAATGGAATAGCCCGTGGGGAAAGGGTTTCCCAGGTTGGCATTTGGAATGTTCAGCGATGAGTACAAAATATTTAGGCGAACAATTTGATATTCATGGTGGTGGAATGGATTTAAAATTTCCGCATCATGAATGTGAAATTGCACAGAACACAGGCAGTTGCAATCATGGCGGAGCAAAGTATTGGTTGCACACCAACATGCTTAATTTCAACGGACAAAAAATGAGTAAGAGTTTGGGCAACTCAATTTTGCCAATGGAATTTGTAACTGGCAATCACCCATTGTTAGATAAAGGTTATGCCCCAAGTGTTGTTAAATTTTTATTTCTGCAATCGCATTATTCATCTGAGTTGGATATTAATGTAAAAGGATTGCAAGATGCTGAGAAAGGCTTGAAACGTTTGATGGAAGCGGCAGAAACACTTATTAGTTATCAGTTATTAGTTATCAGCAATGCAAAAACTGAATTGGATTTGAAGATTGAAGCGTTAGCAAATGGATGTAAAGAATTTATGGATGATGATTTTAATACAGCAAAAACAATTGCAAATTTGTTTGAATTATCAACCATTATTAATTCATTAAAAGGCGGACAAATTAAGTCATCAGAAATCAGTCAAACTGGAATTGATTTGATGAAAAAAACTTTAGCCGATTATTTGTTTGATGTGTTTGGTTTAAAAAATGAAAACGCAACAGCTTCAAACAATAAGCTAGATGAGGCATTACAAGTTTTAATTAATTTGCGAAAAGAAGCAAAAGCCAAAAAAGATTGGGCAACAAGCGATGCAATCAGAAATCAATTAGCTGAAAAAGGCATTCAATTAAAAGATGAAAAAAATGGCTCAGTTAGTTGGAGTGTAAATTAGAAAAGCCAACACCTGACAGGTTTTGCAAATCAAGACCAGACCTGACAGGTTTTTGAAACCTGTCAGGTCTACAAAAAAAAAAACATGTTTGAAGATTTAAAAAATAACATTAAAAACGGCGGCACACTTACCATATTAATTGCAATGATGATTGGCATTTTTGTGGGCTTAAATGTATTGCCAATGCTACTTGGAATGAGCAATCAAACAGATAATTTTATTCAAAACTATTTGGCTTTTCCTGCTTCATTTTCAAGGTTTATTGATCACCCCTGGACAATAATTACCTATGCATTTTTGCATGCTGATGTATTCCATATTTTATTCAACATGTTTGCTTTTTATTTTTTTGGCGATGTATTGCAAAGTATGATTGGCAGAAAACATATTTTGCCTGCATTTGTGATGGGTAGTGTTGGTGGGGCGTTAATTTTTATGATGGCTTTTAATGTATTCCCGTATTTTAGCACTGCAATAAATGCAGCAACATTAGTAGGAGCAAGCGCTGGTGTGATGGCAATAGTTATTGCTGCTACTACTATCACTCCAAATTTACCTATTGGCTTTTTGATTTGGAGAGCATTAGAATTAAAATATGTGGCCTTAATTTTTGTATTGGTTGATATTATTAGCATTGCAGGCAGCAATGCAGGCGGACACTTTTCACATTTGGGCGGTGCTTTGATGGGATATATTTACATCAAACAATTGCAAAATGGTTTTGATTTTGGCAAATGGTTTCAAATAGATTTTTCGAAAATGAAAAACAAAAAAAAATTTCAAGTTCATAGAAATGAACTGCCGAAAAAAAATATCAATCCTAATAAAAACGAAATTGAATTGAACAGAATATTAGATAAAATTTCAGCTTCAGGAATTGATAGTTTAACATCAGCCGAAAAAGATTTTTTGGAAAAATTTAATAACAAATAGTTAGTATAAAATACCCTTTATGTACCTGCAAATTCATCCACAAAATCCGGAGCCTCGAAAAATAAAAATGGTAGCTCAAACGATTCAAGATGGTGGTATCATTATTTATCCAACTGATACCGTGTACGGCTTAGGGTGCAGCATTGGCAATCATAAGGCAGTTGAAAAAATATATCAAATAAAACAAATACAGCCCGGCAAAAATTTATTGCTTACTTTAATTTGTGCCGATATTTCACAAGTGGCCGATTATGTAACATCGATAGATAATCAATTATTTAGATTGATGAAACACTGCCTACCCGGGCCTTATACATTTATATTAAATGCAAGCAAAAATACCCCCAAAATGCTGTTGAATAAACGGAAGCAAATTGGAATTAGAATACCTGATAATGAAATTTGTAAACAAATAATTATTGAACATGGGCAGCCAATTCTTTCCACATCATTGCATAACATTGATGTAGTATTGGATTACTTTACTGACCCCGAAGAAATTTATCAGCAACATGAACATCATGTAGATATGATGATTGATGGCGGATTGGGAGGCAAAATGGCATCAACAGTTTTAGATTGTACACAACCCAAAATTCAGTTGGTACGAAAAGGGTTAGGTAAAATTGATTTTATTGAATTAGAAGATTAATGAATCAAAAGCAATCCTATATTTCATTTAGTAAGGATAAAAATATATCCATATTTGCAACACCATGGTGGCTTGATGCAGTATGCGGTTCAGATAATTGGAACGCTATAATGTCAGAAAAAAATAATGCAGCAATTGCTTTTCATCATAAAAATAAATTTTTTCAAAATGTAATTCTACCTAGTATTTTAACCCCTTATCAGCCTTTTATTGCTATTAATGATGAGGCAATTGAGGGAATCAACAAATATGATTTTGTTGAATTTTATTGTAAAGATTATACACAAGATGATATACAATTATTTAAAAATCATCAATTAACTATCAGCTTTAAACCCAATAGATATTTAAATTGTGATGATATAAATACAGTGTATAATAATTTTAAACCAACATTAAAACGGCAAATAAAAAAAGCAGAAGGTGCTTTAACGGTGGTTGAAAACAAAAACCTGAATCACTTATTTGATGTGTACCATCAAGTATTTGCACGGCAGCAAAAAACATTACCCTATAGTTTTGAGCAATTAAAACTTTTAGATGAAGCAGCAGCAAAACACCATAGTAGAAATTTTTGGGTAGCCTACAACTCAGCACAATTGCCTTGTGCAGCTATTTATATAGTGTTTGATAAACAGTATTGTTATTATTTAATTGGGGGCATTGCTACTGAATTTAAAAATACTGGCGCTATGAGTTTATTGCTTTGGCAAGCCATTCAGTTTGCTAATAGCCATCATTTAACGTTTGATTTTTGTGGCAGCACAATAGCATCAATCGATAAATTTTTCAGCACATTTAACGCTGAACAACAACAAATTATGGTGGTGAATAAATTTAAACATCCAATACAAAAATGGCTGATTAATAAATTGAAAAAATAAATTTATTTTAATTTTTGAGCTTCGGTATATCGCTTATACGATGCATACGCTGAAAGCTTTGCAACATTAAAGCCAGCACTACCATCTAAGCATCCTAATTTTAAAAAATACATTTTTATAAAAGTGATAAATGGCGAAAACATTGTTTTAAAAAACAATTTTATGGTTGAATAATGTTTTACTTTTTGAGCCTCAAGTAATGCATATTTTTCAATTTTTGTTTTATGTTCTAGCAATGTATCAAACGAATAATGCAAAATATCGCCTTTTAAAAAAGTAATATGTTCAGGTTTTAAAAACTCAATATGTTCGTGCACAATTAGGTTTTTCCATTGCGTATTTTTTTTATTGAATAACCTGATTTTAGTATCAGGATACCAACCACCATACCTAATCCAATGCCCACAATAGTTGGTTAATCTATTCATTTCATAAGCACCTGATAAATTTGATTTGGCTGTATAAATAGTGTTTTGCAACTCAGTTGATAATGCCTCATCAGCATCTAATGAAAGTATGTAATCATTATTAGCCATAGCATTACCATAGTTTTTGGTGGCTGCATAACCTTGCCATTTTAATTCCAAAAAAGTTACCTTTTTTTGCAGGCAAATTTGTTTGGTAGCATCCGTACTATAGCTATCAATTACAATAATTTCATCTACAATATTCATTAATGAATCAATGCACCTACCAATGTTTTTTTGTTCGTTAAAGGTGATGATTACAGCACTTATTTTCATATTTCAGTCAATGGTTTAAATTGATAATGAAGCATAAGCGTTAAAAATAAAAACAAGGTAGTTCCTATCTGAATCTCTAAAGTTGATTCGGTCATAAATGAACTAATAAGAACAATGTAAACACATGATAGTGGCCACTTTTGGTAATTTTTATTCCACCCAAAAAAGATTAAAAAAAGGCAACCTATTAATGCTGAAATAATCATCCCAAAAGCAATTGTATTAAATAAAAACTGATTGTGTGGCATTAATCTTTCGGCGTCAATAATTTCAGGATGCTGTTGTGCGTATTCATTTTTTATTCCACGTTCAACATCACCTAATCCTACACCTAATAACTTGTTTTTAATAATTACTTGTATTGCCATTTCCTGACTCATTAATCTGCCTGCATCACTTTTGCCTTGTACATTTTTATGATGTAAATATTCATTAATATCATATTTCATATAGCCAATTTTTGTGGCAATTGTAGGCGAACATATTATTGCTAAACCGCAAACCACCAAAGCTATAAGTGTTGTTGCTAAAGCATGCTTCCATTGTTTTTTAATCCATAAAAAATAGAAAATAAAATACAGTACACTTAAATAAAAACCAAGCAAGCCGCTTCGTACAGCCAATATATGTAAATATATAACCAACAAAATACTTACAAAAAAGTAGACGTTTTTTTCAAACAAGTACTTAATATAAAAATCAACCCTATATAAATATATGCCTAACCAAATGCTACAAGCCACAGCCAGGCTGAATCGTATATGATCAACGGGTGTCCATAATGTTTGAGCAGCTGCATACGATTGTAAAATGCTTTGATAATTAAAAATAAAATGAATGGAGGAGTAGAAAACAAACAAAACAATGGATAACCAAAAAATAAAAATTAGTTGATGGAATAG
>JBEANU010000312.1:0-3800 GCA_041165265.1 Bacteroidota bacterium
ACTTACTATACTTATTATTTGAATAATGGAGAAAAAATTTCTTGTAATGAAAAGGATTATAAAAGTGAAATTGTAAAAAAGGGTGATAAAAAAATATTTTATATAATAATTAAAACGCCAAATGGTGTTAAAAAATTTGCTGATGATGAAGTCAATTTTCAGGTATCAAAAAAATATTTTGGACACAAGCTTGCTTATAGGTCTATGTATTTTTATAAGAAAATTGATGGGTACGATAAAGACAGATGGGATATTATTCTTAAAACAAAAAATTATTTTTTAGCTTATATGCCTAAAAAATCAACTGATTATGCAGATGGGGCTACAGAGGTTTCTCGTGAAAGGATTTATTTCATTTTTGATATGGAGAAAAATGTTTTGGCTACTATTGAAGATAAAAAGGGTGCTGAAAAATATTTTACTGAGTATTTTCCAAATTTAACCAATTGGCATGCTTATCTAAAAAGTATAAATTACGATATTTCATTAGCAAATTGGAGTATTGTTGATTTAGCATCTGAAATATTAGCACCAAAGAATTACAAATCTGATCCAGTTGTCGATAATCAATATTATTCTCATTCATTGGGTACTAAAATGAAGATTAAAAAAATGGTAAAAGAAGTAAAAGCATTTGCTCCAGCTGAATCGCCAGTATCAGAATAAGGAATTTTAAAATTTATATAGGAGGTCTGCATAAAATATGCAGACCTTTTTTGTTTTAAATATTCCTAATCATTGATTTTTCTAAAACATTCCAATTGGCATCAACTTTATAAATAACCGATGAATCAGCTATGGCAAATGTGTTGATGCTACAATTAAAACATCCTGATTTTGAACGATTCATTGATTTCAGCTCTGATAATTTAACGCTTACTGTTCAATCAGCTGATGAATTGCAAAGCAGAGTTGAAAAATTAATTACCGATAAAAATTTCTTTCAACAACAAACTGATTTGATGCAAAAAGCTATATCCAATTATTTGGCAAATCAAACAAAAACGGTAGATGTGATGATGGCAGGCGTTGAATCATAATTATTCTGATTTACTTTTCTATATTTGCCTCATGTTACAAAACAAAAAAACACAAGCTGCAATCATTACCATATTTTTAATATTATTGATTGATCAATTATTAAAAATTTATATTAAAATGAACTTCAAAATTGGCGATGAAATTCATTTTACAAATTGGTTTCAATTTCATTTTATTGAAAACAAAGGAATGGCTTTTGGGCTTGAATTAGAAGGTGTTTGGGGTAAAATTATACTATCTATTTTTCGAATTTTTGCATCGGCAGCTATATTTTATTTTTTCATCTATAAATCCATTAAAGCCAACCAACACATTGGTTTTATTATTTGCATGAGTGCCATATTTGCTGGTGCAGTTGGCAACATTTTAGATAGTCTTTATTTCGGGCTTATATTTTCTGAAAGTACACCATTTCAAATAGCCACTTTATTTCCTAAAGGCGGCGGCTACGCTCCTATTTTGCAAGGCAAAGTAGTTGATATGATTTATTTTCCGTTATGGGAAGGTTATTTGCCTCATTGGATACCTTTTTTCGGGGGTAAATTTTTTGCATTTTTTGATGCCATTTTTAATATTGCTGACTCGGCAATTACTTGCAGTGTAATTGCACTTTTGCTATTTCAAACTACATTTTTTCCTTCTAAAAATAACGAGGATACGAACACACATCAGCAAGAAATGGCAACAGAATAATTATTATTTGCATCTAAAAAAATTACATTAACGAACAATAAAAACTTAATTTATGTTATCACACGTTCCCAAAGCCATTAATGAACCAATTAAAAGTTATGCCCCTAACTCACCAGAAAAAATAGCCTTGAAAGCGGCTTTAAAAGCGGCTAAATCAACTGAGTTAGATATACCAATGATGATTGGTGGCAAAGAAATTCGCACAGATAAAAAACAACGGATTCATCCGCCTCATGAAATTGCTCATACTTTAGGTTATTTTCATAAAGGCGATGCAACACATGCTAAAGCTGCTGTGGATGCGGCTTTAGCAGCAAAAGAAAATTGGGAAAATTTATCGTTAGAAAATCGTGCTGCCATTTTTTTACGTGCTGCCGATTTATTAGCCAATAAATATCGTTATGAAATGAATGCTGCAACGATGTTGGGGCAAAGTAAAAATGCTTTTCAAGCTGAAATTGACAGTGCTTGTGAGTTAATTGATTTCTTACGTTTCAATGTGCAGTTTATGTACGAAATGTACAACCAACAACCATTAAGCGGTGCAGGCATGTGGAACAGAGTTGAATACAGAGCTTTGGAAGGATTTATTTTGGCAGTTACTCCATTTAATTTTACAGCAATTGGCGGTAACTTACCTACAAGCGCTGCCATGTTGGGCAATACAGTTGTTTGGAAATGCGCTAACACACAAGTTTATTCAGCCAATGTGTTCATGAAAATTTTGAAAGAAGCTGGTTTGCCTGATGGTGTAATTAACTTGATTTTTGTTGACGGTGCTACAGTTGGTGATGTATGTTTAAATCATCCTATGTTGGCTGGAATTCACTTCACAGGCTCAACTGGTACATTTAATCACATGTGGAAAGCAATTGCTAACAATATTGAAATTTATAAATCATACCCACGAATTGTTGGAGAAACAGGCGGCAAAGATTTTGTGATGATTCACCCAACAGCATTAGTAGATGCATCAGTTGTAGCATTGGCTCGTGGCTCGTTTGAGTATCAAGGGCAAAAATGTTCGGCGGCAAGCAGAGCCTATATTCCTTCTAATTTAGCGGATGAAATTTTATCGAAATTGGTTTCTACCATGAAAACATTTAAGATGGGAACTACGGAAGATTTTAGCAATTTTATTAATGCTGTAATTGATGAAAAAGCATTTGATAGTATTGCTAAATACATTGATAATGCTAAACAATCTGACAAAGCAAAAATTTTAGTAGGCGGTAATTATGATAAATCAAAAGGCTATTTTATTGAGCCTACTGTGATTCAAACTACTGATGCTAACTTTACTACGATGTGTGAAGAAATTTTCGGACCAGTGCTTACAGTGTATGTATATGATGAAAAAGAGTTTGAAAAAACAATGACAATTTTAGATACCACTTCGCCATATGCTTTAACAGGTGCTATCATTGCACAAGATAGAAATGCCGTGGAATTGGCTTTGCGTAAGCTTAGGCACAGTGCCGGTAATTTTTATATCAATGATAAACCAACTGGTGCGGTGGTTGGTCAGCAACCATTTGGCGGCGGACGTAAATCAGGAACTAATGATAAAGCTGGTTCTATTTTGAATTTGTATCGTTGGGTAAGCGCCCGAACAATTAAAGAAACATTTGACCCACCAATGGATTATAAATATCCATTTATGAATGAAGCATAATTAAAAAATAAATAAAAATATAACAATGGAAGATTTAGTAAAACAAATTAGTGAAAAGGCTGGAATCAGCGAAGATCAAGCAAAATTAGCGTTAGAAGCGGTAGTTGCTTTTGCCAAAGAAAAAGTACCACCAGCCTTTCAAGGTATGGTTGATGGTTTATTAAAAGGTGAAAAACCATCAGGAATGGGTGGCATGTTGGGTGGATTGTTTGGTAAATAGTTTTTCAAAATAATAAAAAAGGCTTTCAATTTTAGACTGCACCCAAAAGTTTAGACAAATTTATAAATAGTTTTGATAATAATGAGTTCGATATTTTATCGGACTCATTTTGTTTAAATTTGATTTTATTCTGTCGTTGTTGTAGTAAATTATATACTCATCTATTTTTTG
>JBEANU010000313.1:0-5517 GCA_041165265.1 Bacteroidota bacterium
GTATTTGAAAATACCTTTTTGCTGTTGCTGATAAATAATATGTAATGAAAAATGATACATGTATAAGCCAATTACAAAAATTAATTTCAATAAAAGCCATCTACCATTTTCTTCAAAAATAGTTTTGTGGAAATTGCCCATCATTAAAACTGAAGTTCCTAAAATTAATGTAAGTATTGCTGAAGGCCATGTTATACCTAACCACAATCGTTTTATCATAATTAAAAATTGGTCGGATAAAATTGATTTTTCAGGTTCAATTTTATCTTGTGCTTCACGATGATAAATAAACAGCCTAACGATATAAAACAAACCGCTAAACCAAGTAACGATAAAAATAATGTGAAGGGCTTTTATATAGGTGTAATCCATTTATAAAATAATTAGGATAATGGTTTATTTGTTGATAAAAAGTTATAGCACTATTCCATATCGTAATACTTCGCTAACTACTGGATTTTGCTGGTTAAAGTCTGATATAAAAAAGGGATGTGGTTCAATTCGTAAATCAATATTTCTACGCAATTTCATCATTTCTATTTGCACATCAATAATATCAGCTGGATTTTTTAAAACAATGGCAACATCAATATCGCTATCATTATTAAAATTTCCTTTTGCATAAGACCCAAATAAGAGCGATTGACTAACTTCGTATTTAGCCTTTATTAATTGCATATATATTTTGGCAATATTTATGGCTGCTGCTTTATCCATGTTTGTAATTTTTTCAATATCAAAATTTTCAGTAGCCATAGTTAGAGCAAAGCTAATTAAAAAACAAACTATTTTTTCTGTTTGAACTGAATGTGTTTAGCAATTAAATTGTTTCTTTAATTAATTCACAAACTGCATCAACCCAAAGTGGTTGCGTATTCATGCATGGTATTGCGGTATATTGTTCACCGCCATGATGCATAAAAATTTCTTTTGTTTCTACTTGAATTTCTTCTAAAGTTTCCAAACAATCGCTCACAAATGCAGGCGAAACAACTACCATTTTAGTTAATCCTTTTTTAGGAAAATCTGCCAATACTATATCAGTAAAAGGTTTCAACCATTTTTCATTTAATCTTGATTGAAATGAAATACTATATTTATCTTTTGATAATCCTAATTTTTCAGTTACCAATTTTGTGGTTTCAAATACTTGATGACGATAGCAAAATGAGTGCGCTTTTGATTCCATGTTACAACAATTTTCACAGCTTAAACAGTGAGATTCAGTAACATCAGATTTGCGAATATGCCTTTCAGGAATGCCATGATAACTAAACAATAAATGATGAAAATCTTGTTGCAAATAAGGTTTAATACTTTCAGTTAAGGCATCAATATATTTAGGATGATTATAAAAAGGTGGAACAGTTTTTATACTAAATGAAAAATTATTTTTTTTATGGGCTTCTAAAACATGCTCTACAGCTGTTTCATAGCTACTCATTGCATAATGAGGGTATAAAGGCAATAAAACAACTTCTTTTAAATCAGGCAAATCCTTTTTCATTTGGTGCAAAACTGATTCAGGAGTTGGGTTGGCATAACGCATACACATGTATGTTGGCAAACCGCTTTTTTGCTGCACGGCAGCTGTTAATTGTTTAGTAATTTGAATTAATGGTGAGCCTTTATCCGTCCAGATGGTTTTGTATTTAGCAGCACTTTTTGCAGCTCTAAACGGAACAATAATTCCTTTTACTAATAAAGTACGCCACGGATTTTTAATATCAATTACACGTTTATCCATCAAAAATTCATTCAAATAAGTTTTTACATCACTTACTTCACATGAATTTGGTGACCCTAAATTAACTAATAATATTGCTTTTGTTTTCATTTGATTTTACTAAAAAAAGTGCTGAATTAACAGCAATTGCTTTAAATTGTTTACTAATAAGATTAGTTTTCAAACCATTGATGCGCTTTATTTTCAAGTACATTATCTAATTGCCAAACTACTTTTTGTTTAAATTCAAACTTTCGTTCCTTACAATCATATAGTTGGCAAATGCCGCAGGCAGTAGGTTTACAAGGATCAGGGTGAATAAAAAACTCAACCCTATTATCAAAATGTTGATTCAAAATATTATCCATCATCTCCATTTGTTGATGCGTTTTTTCTAAATTATTATACCATGGTAATGTGATATGACAATCAACATGAATAAATTTTCCAAATTTCTGAAGTCGCATATTATGCACATCAATCCATGATTCATGGCGGTTTTTATTGATTACATCAATAATTTCTTTTGCTGTTTCAAAATCAATTTTATCCATTAATCCATCCAATGATTCACGAACTAATTTATACCCTGTAAATAAAATTAAGCAGCTATAAAGTATTGCAATAATGCTATCTAACCAATATAATTCAGTGAACTTTATCAGCAATAAACCTATTAAAATACCAATACTAGCATAAGCATCAGTTAATAAATGTTTACCATCAGCAATTAATGTAAGTGAATGTAATTTATTCCCTTTTTTGATTAAATAATTACCTAAAACAAAAACCAAAATACCTGAAGTGCTCATTAATAAAATGCCCCAATTAATTTGATCAATTACATGTTGATGAAATAAATTATCAAATGCTTCATACAATATCCAAATACCTGAAATAAGTATTAATCCGCCCTCAAACCCAGCACTTATATATTCAATTTTACCATGCCCATAAGGATGATCAGTATCTTTATTTTTAGATGAAATATAAATACTAAACCAAGCAAATAAACTGGCTACAATATTCACAATACTCTCTAAAGCATCAGTAAGTATTGCTGCTGAATTGGTAAAAAAATAGGCGGTAAATTTTATGATAGTAAGCACACAGCCTAATACCAACACAAATTGTATGGCTTTTACTTTTTCAATATTTGAAGATTGTTGGCTCAATAATTAATTTTTTATTGGTTCGTTGGCGGCTAATGTAATTTCACGTTCAATGCTGCTAAATGAACCTGGTAACAATTTTCCTTTTTTGTCCACCAATTCCAATTTAATTTTTGAAACGCCCATTGGTAACCCTTGAATTAAAAAAGGCGCCCAGTCATTTATCATAAAAGTATTTCCATTTATTGTTGCCTTTACTTTATTTCCTTTTGCTGATAATATGGTATTTACTAAATAAAAATCAAGTAGTACATTTTGAGTATCGGCGCCAATATAAAAGGCTTTTGGCCTGCTATAAAAAAGCATGGGTTTTGTAATATCATAATCAGGCAATTTTGTATTACCACTGCGAATTTGTTTAATTACAAAAGCTGTTTTTGTTTTAATACTTTGATGATATGACCGTGATAAAAAAGCTAAAACTATATGTGGTCCTTGGGCTAAAGTTGTTTTTATTTCAGGTTTATAAAGCGCTTCATAAGGTTTGTTATCCACAATAAAATGTATATGCTGCCCTTTAGCTGAATTGGCGCAGCGTTTTTGCCCAGCATCTAGTGTTTGATTGCCCAATGTATAATTTTTAACATCAAAGGTAAACAACATGGTATCGGGCATACCAGCACTTAATAATTTTGAATTATTAAATTTCAACTCTGCATCAGCAAAATCAACACCTTCATTAATTTTAACCAATTTTATATTGCCGTTTTTTAATATTACTGATGATTTTTTTGCTATTAAATTCAATGCTAAAGTTGTACAAACAACAAAAAGTAAAAGTATCTTTTTCATAAAAAATTATTTTTTCAAAATTAGTAATATCATCTGGATTATAATTTTTAAACAACAAATTACTTGTGAAAATGTGTAATAAAAAAAATAAAATTGAAATTTTAAAAACAAAAAAAATGATATCTTTAAATTAATTATTAAAATGTAAATATCATATTGCATAAGGCAAATAAACATTTTACATTAGGCTTTTATTTAATTTTTGCAGCACTATTAATATTTATTGCAGTATTAAACCTAAAATTAGTTTTATATTGTTGTTTGTGGTAATGAGCGCTGCAACTTATTGTTGTTATTGCAAAAAAAGCTTTTCAATAAATTAATTTAAACATAAAAACAAATGACGCAATTAGTTCCTTACTTAAATTTCATGGGCAATACTGAAGAGGCATTCAACTTTTACAAATCAGTTTTAGGTGGTGAGTTTGTAACCTTTTCTCGATTTAGTGATACACCAGGTGCAGCTGATAATTTGCCTGAAAATGAAAAAAATAAAATAATGCACATAGCTTTAAAAGTGAATGACAGCATAACTTTGATGGCTACTGATTTGTTGGAATCAATGGGACATAAATTAAATATTGGTAACCAAATTTCGCTTTCATTAAATGCTGAATCGAAAGAAGAAGCAGATAGAATTTTTAACGGACTATCAGTTGATGCAAAGGAAATTGAAATGCCAATTCAGGATACATTTTGGGGCGCTTATTTTGGCATCTGGATAGATAAATTTGGTGTACAATGGATGATAAATTATGATTATCCTAAAGCTTAAAAGTTTATAAAATTTCATATTATTAAAAATAAAAAAAATGACAAACGCAATTACTGTAGAAACGATTATTAATGCATCCATTGAAAAAGTGTGGCAAAGTTGGACAACACCTCAGCATATCATGCAATGGAATCATGCTGGTGCTGATTGGCATTGCCCTGCATCAACTTATAGTGTTGAAATTGGAGGGAAATTTTCAGCAACTATGGCTGCAAAAGATGGAAGTTTTTCTTTTGATTTTTGGGGAATTCATGATGAGATTATTACCCATCAATTAATTGCCTCAACGATGGGTGATGGACGAAAAATGAAAGTGGAATTTATTGCAATTGGAGATACAACAAAGGTGGTAGAAATGTTTGAACCTGAATCTGAAAATCCAATAGAAATGCAACAAATGGGCTGGCAAATGATTTTAGATAATTTTAAAAAACATTGTGAAAATTAATTGATTTAACTGACTATGAATACAAACTTTAAAACGATTGATGAATATATTGCTTTGCAACATAATGACGATAAAACTGTGTTGGAACAATTGAGGCAAATTATTAAAAAGGCTGCTCCAAATACCGAAGAAGTAATTAGTTATGGTATGCCAGCATTCAAACAAAATGGTGTGTTGGTTTATTTTGCAGCGGCAAAAAATCATTTTGGATTTTATCCTACTTCAAAACCTATTGAAATTTTTGCTGAAAAATTAAAGGATTATAAATGCACAAAAGGTGCTATTCAATTTCCAAAAAATAAAAAATTACCAACCTCATTAATTACCGAAATTGTGAAATTCAGAATGAAAGATGATAGTGATAAATTTAAACTTAAATCAGTAAAAAAATAAAATTATGATTAAAGAACCTTGGATTAATTTACCCGTAAAAAATGTATCAAAATCAGTAGCGTTTTTCAAACAATTAGGCTTTACGTTCAAAGAAGAACGCACCAATGATATGATGGCAGCAATGATTATTGGCAAAGCAAATATTGCATTTATGTTATTTGATGAAAAGCTATTTCAATCCTTTATTCAACATCCTATTGCAGATACTTCA
>JBEANU010000314.1:0-13480 GCA_041165265.1 Bacteroidota bacterium
AATAATTTAAAATATCAATTTTATGTGTTCTAAAATAATGAGGTCCATATTCATGAATCATTACTCCGCTTTCATGGTATCTATCAAAGCAATTGCCTGCAATATGATTTCGTTTTTCAACAATTAAAACTTTTTGGTTATTTTTTGTAGCAAGCTGCTCAGCTAAAACACATCCAACAGGGCCAGCCCCAACAATTAAAACATCAATATTTTTCATGCATCAAAATACTTTTGTCAAAAGTAATTAAAAAGTATTTATTTTTTTAGACTTCAAACATTAAATTATTTGAATTGCCACCTTCATTTCTTCATTGCATATTCCAAAATCTTATCAATAAAATCGTAAGGCTTATAACCTGCAATAGCAGCTTGATGATAAATGCAAGTGGCTGGCGTCATGCCGGGTAAGGAGTTGGCTTCAATTACTAATGTATCCGTTTTTAAATCATCATAAATTCTTACAAACGCATCCAATCTTGCATAACCTTCAATTTTCAAAAGCTGTGCAGCATCTTCAATTGTTTTTCGTACTTGTCGTGAGATAATTTTAAATTCTTTGGCATCTTTTGAAAACCTTGCTGGCGTTATGTTTTGCCCTTGCCCTGCTAAAAATTTTTCTTCCAAACTTAATACATCTCCATCTGCTAATGCTTCACTCGGTTCAAAAACTTCATACATGATTGTTCCGTTTTCAGTGCGATGTGTGAGTAATCCAACTGTTACTTCCATAAACTTTGCACAATCTTTTTTATCTACCAATGCTTCAATCAACACCACATCTTTATTCGGAAATTCTTCGTTCTTTTTCAAATGTAAAATGGCTGCGTTACTTTCAATCAATTTAGTTTGTTCTCTAAAAATCAATTCCACAAAGGCTTTCAATTCTGTGTCGTTTTTTATTTTTTTTACAGCACTACTGCAACCATCATCCACAGGTTTGGCAATTAAAGGATAATGGAATTTTTCTTTTACTAAATTAATGCAAGCATGTTCATCTTTTTGCCAATCTGATTTTTGCAATAAATATTGTTCGGTTACAGGCAAATGATGTTGCTTTAATAATTGTAAAGTATCAAATTTATTAATCGTTAGTTGCGAACTTTCAACACCGCTTCCATTGTAAGGCAATCCAATTTTATTCAATTCATTTTGCACTGCTCCATCTTCGCCTGGGCGACCATGTAAGGCTATGAATACTACATCACACAAGCCTTTCAAATCGTTGTAAGAAATTTTTTGCGGTGCAAATTGCACATTTTCGCCAGCAAATTTTTGTGTGATGCTCTTACATTCTTCTTTGATTTTGTTCAACATAGGATGCACAGAATAATGCAAAATCTTTTCACGAATATCATCTGCATTATCTTTCAGCATCATGTTAATCGGCAATACATAAAGATTGTGTTCATCTTTGCTTCCAAAAAGAAAAACAGGAATTGGTTCGTATTTAGTACTACTCGATAATTTTTCAAAAATGTTTCTACCGCTTTCCACACTGATGTGTCGCTCACTACTATAACCGCCCATTATAACAGCTACTGAGATTTTAGATGTGAGATTTGAGATATTAGATTGTAGTTTTTTATTTAATTCTAATAATTGATTTTCAAATTTCATTGCCTCGAAACCTAAGCCAATTCTTTGTTTTATCGAAGTATAAATAATGTAACTTAAAAATTGTGATGGATTCAATCCAATCTCTGCTGCCTGATGAAAAAAGAATGAACTAGGCAACATGCCGCTTGTGGTATTAGGGTCATTCAAAAATATTTTTCCATCATCACTTAAAAAACCATCAATACGAGCATATACATTGAAATTGAAAAATTGAAAAAGCTTTTCGCATTCGGTTCTAATATTTTGAATTTGTTCATCGCTTGCTTGAATTGGTGTAACCTTACGACTCAGTCCCGGTAAGTATTTCGAGCGATAATCAAATAATTCTTGTCCTTTAATGATTTCGGTGGGTGGCAATGCAATTGGCTTTCCATTTTCATCTTGTGCTACGATACAACTAAATTCTCTGCCTTTAATAAATGCTTCCACCAAAACTTCTTTCTCCGAATCCAACCCTTGTAACTCAATGCTGTCAATGCTTTTAGAGAAATGCTTTTCAAGTTGATGAAATAAATCTTCAGGTTGGTAAATTATGATTTTTGATTTATGATTTATGATTAGCGGAAGTCCAACACCTTCTCTGATGTCTGTTAATTCTTTTACTAGAGCTACTTTTTCAGTTTCTGATTTATTTTTCCAATCAACAGCTTTTAAGGTTTTTATGAAAAATGCTTTATCAATAGCTTCTGAAAATTTATCAATATTGTCATCCTTTAATATTGTTGCACCCACCGAAGAACCTTGATTGGCAGGCTTTATAGCAATTGGTAATTTTAATTCTGATTTTATTTTTTCAAAAAGCTTCACCCTTTTCTCAACAGACCTCACCTCTAACTCCTCTCCTTCTGAGAGGGGAAAAAGCCAATCGTTTTTTTTAATTACTTCAAATTTTGGTGAATGAAATCCACCAGCAACCATCAATTTTTTCTGCACGGCTTTATCCATACCAATAGCGCTTGGCAAAATTCCAGAACCGCTGTATGGAATTTTTAACCATTGCAATGCGCCTTGAATAGAGCCATCTTCGCCATTATTACCATGCAAACACAAAAATCCAAAATCAATTAAATTAGGTAAATCATTCAACGAAATTTTCTTTCCAATTTGCGAAATCATTTTATCGATTTCAATACCAGTAAAGTTTTGAAAACCTGACTGGTATTTGCTTGTAAGGCTTTCAACATACATCTGAAAACCAAATTTTGATTCAGGAATAAAATCACTTGTTGGATAAAAATCACGGATTGTACCTTTGTAAATAAACTGCCAATCTAATAATATCAAATTGTTCAGCGAATCCACAAAAATAGGAACGGCTTCAAACAACGATTTATCTAAATTATCATACACCGTTCTGCCACCTGCAAAAGATATTTCCCGTTCACGAGATGAGCCACCAAAGAAGATTCCTATTCGCATTAAAAATCAGTAAATTTTATTATTAAAAAAATTATAAATGTAATTGTTCCAATTATCATCATTCGTAATCCATGTTTTCGTGATGAATTATCATACAAATAAATATTTCCATTAGTATCATTTGATTTTGTATAATACAATTGATACCCTACGATTAATGATAATACGCCACCCAAAATACTTGCTGTATAGCCAAGGAATAAGTAGGTTTGAGAAGCTTTTTCATTCCCATTAATCATGTTTTCAGAAGCAGGTAATTCAAAATCATCTAAAGTGCCAATATCTCTGCCCTTTGAATAAGTATTTGAAGATGATGATTCAACAGTTTCATTTCCTTCACTAAAATCAACTTCTTCTATATTTTCAGTTAATTCATCTTCAAAAATTTTACTTTCAATTAAAAGTTTATTGGCTGTTTCTAAATTTATTGCATCTACCAATAAATGATATTGAAAGATGGGTTTGCTGGTTAAAAAATCACCAATGGTGAGTGTTTCACTTGAAAAATCTGATGCAATGCCGTGTTCAGTAAGTATTACTGACATTTCAGCAAGTTTTGATTGTTCAATAGTTGTTATTAATAATTCCATACTTAATTTTTTCTAAAATAAAAAACACCCTACAAAACTGAATAATACTATTCAGAATTGTAGGGTGTTTTAATAATAGATGCACACAACTAAATGTGTATTTAATTCATTTTTAATTTAAACCCAATGCACTTAATGTTTCCATATTTAAATTTCCTTCAGGCAAATGATTATCTTTTTGAAATTGAATAATGGCAGCCTTTGTTTGCCCACCAAACACATTATCAACTGGGCCAGGATTATAGCCTCGAGCCGTTAATGCTTGTTGAATTTGCAATATTTTTGCTTCGGTAATTTTACTAGCACATAATATTTCTCTCCATTCACCAAAACTTCCTTTTTTAATTAATACATTTTGATTAATAGTTTTGAAAGTTGCTGGCACTTCAATTTCCTGACGTGTGGCAGGTGTTTTTAATACCGTACGTTGAACATATTTGTATTCAGCAGGTATTTCAATTGATTTTGTGTAAGCTGGTGAAGCAACAATTTTACGACTTTGAACTTTAAATTGCGCTGGCACAATTTCTAAACACATTACTCGGCAATTATCAGGATTATCGCTCAAGCAGCTTGGGTCAGCTTTTCCTTTTACCCATCTTGTGGTGGCTGATGATAGCTGAATGGTATCAGATATTTCACCATATACAGCTTGCACAATTTCATATTTTATTGATTTATCTTTTACCATAATTGTATCAACTACGGTTTCGTAAACTGCAGGAATATTAATAAATCTTACGCTTGCCGGCTTATCAACTACTTGCGTAGCTTGCATTTCAAACTGATCAGGCAAATAACATTTTGCATAGCATCTACCGGGTAAGGCATTGGCTGGATAATCACCATCGGCTGGGTTTGTAGTTGGGTTTTGTGCAAAAATTGCAAGGGTTGAACAAAAAATTAAAGCTAAAACAAGCATTATTTTATTCAAGTGGTTTTGATTTTTCATTTTGGTTCTGTTGATTTATTTAAAAAAATTTGTGTGCAAATGTAACCTTTGAATTGATGTAAAAATAGTATTGAAAGGCATTTATTCTACTTCAAAATTTCCCCAATTCGCCAATTCATCATCTGACCAAACGGTTGGAAAAAAAGTTCGGCGTTGATAATTTGGATGTAGATATTTTTGCCAATCGCTCATGCCAGTGCTAGCTGTTTTCTGTCCGGCTGCTATTAAATAAGATTCAGCCGTTTTTAAATGTGCTAAAGGCCATTTTACATTAAACATATAATCCATGCGGCGTAAAGCATTTTTTAATGCAATACTAATGGTTGCAATAGATTGAATCTTGTAGTTTAAGTTTTTATGCTGCATTGCATCAGCATGTTGTTGTAGTTGGGTTAAATATTTTTTTTCAAATCTGATAAGCATTAAACTTTTTTTGCCTGTTGTTCTATCCATTCCTGCATCTTTCCAATATACATCATCTAATAGTGTTGATGGTATTGAAGTGGTATTATATTTATGGCGTAACGATGGTTTTACAATGTTGATTACATCGGTACACATTAATTCAATCATCCTAAATGATACAGCTTGAAAACCACTTGCTGGCGCTAATGATAACCTAAAAGTGTTGTACTGCTGATAATCCATACCTTGTGACATTACTGTAAATGAACTTTCCATCACTTCCATATATCTATTAATTCTTCCCACTTTTAATGCAATCGTTTCTTCATTTACATCATCCTGTTCAATTATTTGTTTTATTTCATGATGAATTAATGCTAATAATAATTCAGTAATTTGATGATATACTACAAAAATATATTCATCTGAAAAATCAGTTTTTGTTTTTTGTAAAGTCAGCAAAGTATCAACTTGTATATAATCCCAATAATCTAATGGTTTGCTGTGTAATAATCCTTTTAAAAAAACAGTTGAATCATGTCCCATTGATTTATATTTTTCATCAATGTTATTAATCAAATCACTCATAAATTATTTTTTAAGGTTAACTTAAATCTATTTCAGTATTATCTCCAATATTTAAACTTTGACTTAATCCTTTAATAGCCGAATCGCTACCTACAATACTTTCATGCAATACAACTTGTTCTAACTTTGCAAAATCGCCAATGATTGAGTTTTTTAGGATAGAATGCCGAATGGTGCTTCCCTCACCAATGGCTACATTTGGCCCTATTATCGAGCCTAAAATTTCACAATTTTTACCGATTGAAACAGGTGGTAAAATGATGGTATTATTAAAGTTATAAATATTATTTAAGGCTGTTCGTTTTAGTAATATTGAGTTGGTTTCAAGCAGCACATCTTTTTTTCCGCAATCGTACCAATTATTCACTTTCATGGGTTTAAAAATGGTACCATTATCAATCATTCGCTGCAATGCATCAGTTAAATGAAATTCATCTTTAGTTCTGATATTATTTGAAATATTATAATCTAAAGCTTCAAACAAATCTTTAGTATTACAAATTTTATACAACCCAACTAATGCTAAATTACTTTTAGGAATATTAGGTTTTTCAACCACTCTAATAATTTCATTATTTTCATTTATTTCAGCTAAGCCAAACCCACGTGGGTCATCTACTTTTTTTACACCTAAAAAACAATCATTGCATGGTATAATATCTTTCCAATTTACATCAACAATTGTATCGCCCAATACAATTACAATGGGTTCAGTTTCTGAAATTAAATGCTTAGTAAGCCAAATGGCATGCCCCAAGCCCTCTCGATGTTCTTGTTCAATAAATTCAACTTTTAAATGAGGATAATTTCGAGCAATATATTCCTTAATTTTTTCGCCTAAATAGCCTACTATAAACACAAAATCAGTAACCCCAACATCCATTAAATCATCAATAATAAAACTTAAAATTGTTTTACCTCCTACAGGCACTAATGCCTTGGGTTGTGTATAAGTATGTGGTCGTAATCGGGTGCCTGCACCAGCAACGGGTATTATAGCTTTCATTTTATTTATTATAAGAAAAAGGACTGCGAAAGTAATAGATTTCTTTCATAATTCTATTTTTAATACCTCCTCTTACCGTATTGCATCTAAAGCGAAGGTGGATGATACAAAATATCAAATTTATAATTTCGTCATACACTCTATCATTTATTATCATTGAAATACGAGCCCCAATATTTAAAATTATTTTTTTACTAAAATAACGTTTTATATTTTTTAATTAATACCCATATGCGCAATTGCTTATTGCTGCTAATGTTTGAGGTTTTATATTTTTTGAACTTTTATATATTCTCAATTAGCTGATTATCTTTGCAAATAAGCTTTAATAATTTATGATCCGTAGTTTTTTAATTATTTGTGTTTCAATTTTAGTGTTGTTTACAAGTGGGTTTTGCTTTTTAGGCAAGCCTCAAAACAATTCAACTACAATTAAAAAGCCATCTGAATTAATTTTAGGAACGTATGCTTCACCCCCAAAATTTAAAGGTGGTAAGGTGGATACTAAATTGCTTATTTCGCAATTAATTGATTTGAATGCTAACACATACAATTGGCTTTTGTTAGATGATTCAGCTAGTATTGTTGATTTAAAAACATTTTTGCCATTAGCAAAAAAAAATAATATTAATGTTTGGGTTACTATTTTACCAGTTACTGAAGTAGGGCTTGCTAAAGGAAAATATTCAATCGATTTAGCTTTTTGGGCAAAAAAAATTGCTGTATTAAGTAAATCAAATTCAAATTTAACCACTTGGAGTGTGGATGATTTTGTACATAATTTAAAAACTTATACGCCCAATTATTTATTAAAAGTGCAAAAAGTTACAAAAGCTATTAATCCTAATTTGAAATTTGTACCATGTTGCTATTTTCCATCAATTAATCAAAAATTTGCAAATAATTACAAGGAAATAATGGACGGAATTATATTTCCTTATAGAAATGAATCAAATGAAATTAACTTACAGAATAGCAATAATGTGAAATCTGAAATATTGAAAATAAAAGAATATTTAGGGGCAAATTTTCCTGTAATAGTGGATGTTTACTCATCTCGTCATAGCAAACTGGGGGCAACATCTACCAATTATGTAGCTGAAGTTATTGATGCTGCTATTAAAAATTCAGAAGGAGTTATCATCTACACACATCCTAATCCATTGATAAAAAAAGAGAATTTTGATGAAAAATATGCGGCAATAAAAACCGCTTTTTCGGCAATAAAAAAATAGTGCTTAGTTCACCAAAAATGATTAGTTGATTTTTTTATATAAGCATTTAATCAATCACTTCAACTTTTGTCATTTTATCACCTTGAACAATAGTTTCAATAACATCAATGCCATCGGTTACTTTACCAAAACAAGTATGAACTCTATCTAAATGAGCTGTATTGTTACGACTATGACAAATAAAAAATTGAGATCCACCAGTATCCTTACCACGATGTGCCATACTTAAAACGCCTTTATCATGATATTGATTATTACCAGTTAATTCACACGGAATTGAATAACCAGGACCGCCACTACCAATACCATTAGGGCATCCACCTTGAATTACAAAATCATTAATTACACGATGAAAAGTTAGTCCATCATAAAAACCTTGTTTAATTAGTTTTACAAAATTAGCAACTGTACCAGGTGCATCTTGTTCATAAAACTCAATCGTCATGTTGCCTTTTGCTGTGTGAATAATTGCCTTCATAATTATTTTATTGCGATGTATTTAAATTAAAAAAGTCTTTCAAAATAAATTCCGAAAGACTTTTTTTGTTGTCCGACTAGGGCTCGAACCTAGACTCTTCTGAATCAAAATCAGACGTGTTGCCAGTTACACCATCGGACAGCGTTTTAATGCGGCTGCAAAAGTAAAAACTTTTTTTATTTTTTAGTAAGTATCTAAAAATATTTTTTCTTTTTTTTTACTTATCAAACAAATGATGGTTGCCTTGTAACCCCCCAGTGTGAATTACTAAAATATTTGAATTGGGTTTAAAATAATTAGATTGAATTTTATGCCAAATGCCATACATTAATTTGGCCGTATAAACCCTATCTAAAGGCAATTGCAGTGAACTATTTGCAAAATCAATAAATGAAAATAATTCAGTTGTTGATTTTCCAAATCCACCAAAATGGTAATCAAACCACCAATCAATATTTTTATTTTTAATAAATGGTTTTAGTTCATCAATAAGATAGTTGGCATTTTTTAATGCAGGAACAGCAATCAATTGTTGATTATCAAAACATGATTTTGATAACCCAGATAATGTTGTACCATTACCAACTGATACTGCAATATGTGTAAAATTTGCCAATTCATTTTGCAAACAATCTAATTGCAAAATTTCTTCACAGCCTTGTATACCAAGTGATGTATGACCGCCGGATGGAATCCAATAGATACTTTCATGATTATTCAACAATAAATTATTCTGGCTATTTTCATATTCATCATTGGTTAAAAATGAAAGTTGCATTCCGTTTTTTTTTGCTGTAAGTAATGTTGGATATTTTGTAATATCGCCTACACATCTTATAAAACCTATAGTTTTCAAGTTATTTAATTTACCAAATATTGCTAAAGCTGCAATATGATTTGACCAAGGACCACCAAACGAACCAATATTTTTATAATTTTTTGATAAAGCATCAATAATATGGTATTTAAGTTTGAACCATTTATTGCCACCCCAATTTGCATCTAATAAATCAAGGCGTAGTATGCTTATATTCACTTTTTTTTCAGATAATAATTGATGTGAAATGGGCTGTAAAAAATTGATTTTTAAATTGGGAGGAATCATTTTACAAAAGCAACAATTTTGATTGAATATCAGTAATGATAGCTGGTATAGCTTGATTGCTACTTACCTGAATAGAGCAAGTTTTATAAAATTGTATCCTTTCATCATATAATGCATACATTTCATTTTTAAAATTATGATTTGAAAGTTGGGTTAATAATGGTCGTTTTTTGATTTCGGTTTCAATATTTAATCTATTAAAAATGGTTTCAAAATCTGAAGTTAAATTAATTGTAACACCAGTTTCATTCATTAATTTTTCAGCCTTTAAATTTGTAATAGTACCACCACCGCAAGCAATTACAAGATTTTCATAACATAATAAATCTTCCAAATATTCAACTTCTAAAGCTCGGAAATAAGTTTCGCCCCATTGTTGAAAAATGAGTGCAATTTTTGTGAAAGTTTTTTCTTCAATAAAATTATCTAAATCAACAAAAAAATAACCTAATTCAGCTGCCAATGCTTTACCTATTGTGGTTTTTCCGCTGCCCATAAATCCATTTAAATATATTCTCATACAATCAATTTCTGCTTTTTCGGCTGCAAATAAACAACAATAATTTTGATAAAATCTTATTATATATTTTTACAAAAAGGGGTATAAAAATTTACCTTTGCTGCCTAAAATAAAAATAATGAAAATAATACCAGGTGAAATAGCAACGGCCAAATTACATGCGTATATGTTAGGTGCAATTGCACCAAGGCCTATTGCTTTTGCAAGCACAATTGATAAAGATGGCAACTGCAATTTGGCACCTTATAGTTTTTTTAATGCATTTGGTAGTAACCCAACTACCTTAATTTTTTCACCTGCACGACGGGTAAGAAACAACACAATAAAGCATACTTTAGAAAATGTTTTAGAAAACCAAGAAGTAGTGATCAATATTGTAAATTATAAGATGGTTCAACAAATGAGTTTGGCAAGTTGCGAATATCCAAAAGGTGTAAGCGAATTTGTGAAAGCAGGTTTTACGCCTATTCCATCTGATTTTATTAAGCCATTTAGGGTAGCTGAATCACCTGTTCAAATTGAATGTAAAGTAAGAGAAGTGATTGAAACTGGCAATGAAGGCGGAGCTGGTAATTTAATTGTTTGTGAGATTTTGGCTATGCATATTAATGATGATGTATTAGATGAAAATCAAAGAATAGATGCTAACAAAATTGATTTAGTAGCACGTATGGGTGGAGATTTATATTGCCGAGCTAGCGGCAATGCTTTATTTAATGTGCCTAAACCCAATGAGAAATTAGGTATTGGTATGGATCAACTTCCGGCTGAAATACGCAATAGCGCTATACTTTCAGGCAATGACTTAGGCATATTAGCTAATATTGAAGCAATGCCTGAAATTAAAGAGGGCGATCACCAATCCAATTTATCTGTGGAGCAAAAGCATTATTTAGCAAAACAATTATTATCTGAAAATAAGCCGGCTGAAGCTTGGCAGGTATTATTAGCTTAATTGGGCTTTAATTAAAATTGTTAAAAAAATATTGAATTGATTTATTTTTAGATTAATGATTATTAGATTGTATCACAAACCATCAACATTATTATTAAAAAATATTTTATGTAGGTTAAAGTCATCTATAAAAAGCAACCTATTTTTATTTATTAAAAGCTTTAGGAATATTCATGGTGGTTGATGATTTATCATTATTCATTAATATTTCACCAGCTGTAGTTGCAATACCTTCAGTAGTAAGCAAAGTACTGATATTATACCCACAATTAATGGATGCAATTTTATTCACACCATTTTGAATTAATGGCAATCTTGAACTTCGTTTTGTGCCATCAGCAAATTGTCCTTTTTCATTATTTCCCCAAGCAATTACCGAACCATCGCATTGCAATGCCATTGAATGATTAGCACCTGCTGCTATATTTTTTATATTTGAAACTGTTGATACCAATGTAGGATAAAATTTATTGGTGATAGTACCATCACCTATTTGCCCTTGGTCATTAAAACCCCAAGCATAAATTGCACCATCAGCTGTTAATGCTATTGTGTGATTAAATTCCGAGGCTATATCAATTACTGATGCCATTTCTAATTTTGTAGGTGCTAATGAATTTTTGCTTCTGCCAATACCTAATTGTGCTACATCATTAGCGCCCCATGAAAATACATTACCATTTGATGTAATAGCAATACTATGTTTTTCACCAGCTACAATTTTTACAACATCAGTTAATCCTTTTACTTTCATGGGCTTGTTACTGCCTTTGTAATTACCTGTTCCTAGCTGTCCGTATCTATTATTACCCCAAGCATAAACTGTTCCATCGGCACATAATGCTAATGAATGATTAGCACCTGCAGCTACATATTTTATATTTGATAATCCTTTTATTAAGTAAGGATAATTAATTTGCAATGATGCTGTATCACCTGATTGACCATAGCCATTAACACCCCAACAATATACTTTACCAGCACCGGTTACCACTATTGAATGATAAGTACCAGTTGATGCTTGAACTACATTTTTTAAATCAGATAAATTTTTCATTTGTTCGGTTTCGCCTAATTGGCCATATTCATTAGTGCCTGATGCAGTTATCACACCATCAGCCGATACTTGTAAAGCATGCATTAATTTTGAAGATGCTGTAAGTGTTTCAGTTTGTTTTAAACCACGAACTGTAACAATATTATTTTTTACATCTTTATAATTGGTGGTTAATTGTCCATCAGTATTATTGCCCCAAACGTACACCATTCCATTACTTTTTAATGCTACATTAAAATGACTACCCGATGCAACACTTAAAAAATTTGCTGATTCATTCAGCAACATTGGTTTAAAAATATTTGATTTAATTTGCCCACATTCGTATAATTCATTACTACCCCAAACATACATTTGCCCTTGAGCTGAAATAGCTGTGCAATGATCAGCACCACATGAAATATTTTTTACTAACGGAATATCAATTACTTCAACCGGTAAATATGAATTTGCCATCCCATTATCCATTCCTAATTGTCCTTTTTCATTATTTCCCCAACTAAATAATTTTCCTTTGCTATCTAATGCCAAAGCATGAAACCTACCAGCAGCAATTTGAGTAATATTTTTTAATGATGAAATTAAAGAAGGTTGTAATTGCACATTGTTATTTCCTAATCCTAATTGTCCTTGCTCATTACTTCCCCAAGCAAATACATTTCCTTTAGCATCTAAAGCAAATGAATTACCAACACCTGCAGTTACTGTCACAATTTTTTCTAACCCTTTTATTTCAATAGGTTTAGATTGATTTATGGTTGACCCATCACCTAATTCGCCGTTTGCATTGCTCCCCCAAGCCATTACTACACCTTTTCCTGTAACTACTAAAGCATGATCGCCAGCCGCAGCAATATATTTTATGTTTGATAATGATTCAATTTGAACTGGTTCATTAACTTCAGCAACATCACTTATACCTAACTGCCCTAATTTGTTAGTGCCCCATGTAAATACTTTTCCATCAGATGTAAGCGCCATTGAAAAGTACAATCCTGTTGCTACTGAAACTACATTGTTCAATTTTTTTACTTCAACAGGAGTTATTGAATTAATACGAGTACTATTACCTAACTGCCCATGATCATTATTGCCCCAAGCATATACTTTACCATTTTTAATAATTAATGCATGACTAAAACCAGCTGAAGCATGAAGACTGGCTTTGGTTACATAAATTACAACAATTAGTTGTAGCATTAAAATACTTGCAATTTTTAAGGCGTTGGTAAATGCCCTTTTTGTTTTTGTGCTCATTTGGGTTGTGTTGTGTGTTTTGTGTTCTGTGTTTTCTTTCTAGTTGTGTTTTCAGAAAAATTACTCCACAAAAGTACTATCAACATATGCCCAAATCATTCGTCAATTCATCGTAATTATATTACTTTCAATACGTATTTTTTATACGCAATTTTTATAAGCCAATAAGTAATAAAACGTAAAACGCCTCAATCAAATAATGATTGAGGCGTTTTAAAAGTATTGATTTATCTATCTAAATTACGATTCCATCAAACCATTAGCCATTGCATATTTTATTAATCCAGCAATATTAT
>JBEANU010000315.1:0-10331 GCA_041165265.1 Bacteroidota bacterium
TCATCCTTTATTTTTTATGAGTAATCCTTCATTAGATAGCCTACTTAGTAGCCATCAAAAAAAATCATCTACTTTAAAAACGCTTGTAATACTAACAGTGATAGGTGTTTGTTTATTTAATTTTTTTGGCCCAGTATATAGTTTTTTTAATATCAATAACAATATTGATACGCTTGAAACGAAAATACAAAAATTGGAAGAAAAGGAAGCAAGCGGAACTGTGATAACTACTTTGCAAGATGCATTGGATGCATCATACAAGCAACGTGACAATAAAAATGAAACACTTGCCATAAATATTTTTTCAGGTATTTTGTGTATAGTAGGTGCCATATTGATGCTGAAATTCAATAAAAATGGATTTTTTATTTATACCGCTGGCGAACTATTACCTATTTTGTTTCATTATATTATTATAGGTTTTGGGGTAGGGAAGTTTGCCCTAATTTCATCTGCTTTTGGCATTATAATTCCGCTATCATTTATTGTATTATACGCCATTCAATTAAAAGAAATTGAAGAAAAAATATAATAAAATATAATTGATTTTATTGAGCAGCTACCATTTCTTGTAATACTTTTGTCCTACATTTTTTTTCAATGAATAATAAACGAAACGCTTTTTTAGGGCTTGTTATAGCACTATTTGTACCCATAGGTTTTTGGTTGTATTACAATGTATTTTTAGGTTTGCCACAACCATTGCCCAAATTATTTTATCCTATCATAAAAGATACTTCGTACCAAAAAAATGGTAAAACAGTGTACGATTCAGTAAAAGTGTTTCATACCATTGCTGATTTTAAATTGGTGAATCAAAATGGCGATACCATTACCCAAGATTCATTTAAAAATAAAATTTATGTAGCTAATTTTTTCTTTTGTTCGTGCGCTACCATTTGCCCAACAATGACAAAAAATTTAACTAAAATTCAGCATGAATATGAACGTGTTAAATATGTAAGATTATTATCACACACCGTTGACCCTGAGCACGATAATATCAATAGAATGAAAACGTATATGCAAAAAATGGGGGCTAATGAAAAAAGTTGGGATTTTGTAACCGGTAGTCGTGAACAATTGTATAACTTATGTAAAAACAGTTATTTTTTAGCTGTTCAGGCTGACGGACCTGAATCATTTGACCATAGTGAAAAATTGGTATTGGTAGATAATCATAAAATTATAAGAGGCATGTATGATGGCACCGACACCGTTGCTGTTGAACAATTAAGAAAGGATATGATAAGCCTATTGAAAGAGTTAGCAAAAGATGTAAATGAACTTAAACCCCCCAAAGATTAATTTTTTTAAAAATGAATACACCAGTTAACAAGCATAAATGGCTGATTATTTTGCCTTCAATTTTGGTTCCTATTGCAGTAGCCATCATGTATTTAATGCCTAAGCCCAGCATTGAATTGAATTTAAAAATGCTGCCATTTATCAATGCCATACTTAATGCTATTGTAAGTGTTTTATTGATATTAGGTTTTTTATTTATCATCAATAAAAAAGTAGAAGCACACAAACGTACTATGTGGGCTGCCTTTGGGCTTTCAGCAGTATTTTTAATTTTGTATGTAGTGTATCATACATTTTCAGTTGAAACGCATTTTGGGGGTACGGGTTTTATAAAACCTATTTATTATTTTTTACTGATTACGCATATAGTAGCAGCAGCCGTAATTCTGCCGTTTATATTAATTACGCTTTCACGGGCGTTGCAGCAAAAATTTGATAAGCACCGTAAAATTGCAAAAATTACTTTACCACTTTGGTTGTATGTAACGGTAACAGGCGTAATAGTATATTTTATGATTGCCCCTTATTATTCATTGTAGTAGCTTAGTTCTAATTTTTATGACAAGGAAAATTTTTAAAAGTTATTGAGTTAATAGGTTATTGGGTTATTAAGTAATACAAATGGGTTTCTCTAATAACTTAGTAACTTAATAGCCGAATAATTTTTTAGTAAAATGTCACAATATTTAGAAAACAGCCATTGTAATTAACTTCAGCAGCTTAATAGGCTCTTTCATTTTTGCCCTCCATATAATTTATAAAAGCCCTATTAACCACCTTGTTGCCACCCGGTGTAGGAAAATTACCAGTGAAATACCAATCGCCTGTATGATTAGGGCAGGCACGATGTAAATCTTCAATTTTTTGAAAAATAATTTTTACTTCGGCTTTGCAATCGGCAGGTTTAACTAATTCAGCAATTTTATCTGAAATTTGTTCCGCAGTAAAATTTTTATACAAAGTTTTTACTTCATTATTTACTTGCTCTTTTGGTAAATGTTCTTGCGCTTTGCATTTTTGGTACACCTCATCTAATAAATGTATTTGATTGGTTTCAGATAATAAAGTAAGCATGGCTCTAAAAGCAATAAAATCACCCATTTTACTCATATCAATGCCATAACAATCAGGATATCGTATTTGTGGTGCTGATGATACAATTACAATTTTTTTAGGATGTAATCTATCCAACATTCTAATAATACTTTCTTTTAAAGTAGTGCCTCTTACTATTGAATCATCAATGATTACAATAGTATCTGTATGTTCTATCACACTGCCATAAGTAATATCATAAACATGCTGCACCATTTCATTTCGTGCTGAATCTTGTGTGATAAATGTTCGAAGTTTTGCATCTTTAATGGCTATTTTTTCAACCCTTGGGCGCATACTTAGCAAATCATTTAATTTGCTTTCATCTAATTGGTAAGCATGTTTTTTGATGTGCTCCCGTTTCCATTGATTAATATAATCTTCAACACCTTTTACTAAGCCATAAAATGAAACTTCAGCTGTATTAGGTATATAACTAAATACTGTGTTTTTGAAATCAAAATCAATTTCTTTCAGCACCGTTTCGGCTACATAATTGCCTAATTTTTTTCTTTCTGAATAAATATCGGCATCACTTCCTCTTGAAAAATAAATTCGCTCAAAACTGCAACTGGCTTTGGTTTTGGGTTCAGTAAATTGTTCTTCTGAAATTGTTCCATTTCGTTTTAATAGTAAAGCATGCCCAGGTTTTATTTCGTTAATTTCATGCAATTTTAAATTAAATACTGTTTGAATGGCTGGGCGTTCGCTGGCTACAACGCATACTTCATCATCTTGATAATAAAATGCTGGCCTAATGCCTGATGGATCTCTCATTACAAAGGCATCACCGTGTCCTAATAATCCCATCAATGAATAACCACCATCAAATAGTTGTGAGGCTTGTGTTAAAATATTTTTGATATCAATTTTTTCAGCAATTTGATGTACCACATCTTTGCTTGAAATACCTTCCTTTAATAAGGTTTCGTGCCATGTATCATTTTCTGTTTCTAAAAAATGACCAATTGTTTCCAATACAGCTGTTGTATCAAATTTATCTTTATAATAGTTACTTTCTCTTTCTAAAAATTGAAATACTTCATCGGTGTTGGTAAGGTTAAAATTACCTGCTGTAATTAAATTTTTAGTAAGCCAACTATTGTGTTTCATAAACGGATGGCATCGCTCAACACCATTACCACCATGGGTTCCGTAACGTAGATGTCCAATCAAAACTTCGCCCAAAAAACTAACATGGTTTTTTAACCAATCCACATCATTAGCAAAATCAGGATTTGCTTTGGCTATTTTTGAAAAATCAGAATGAATATTGCCAAACAGTTCAGTGATAGCTTGTTTGCTATTGCTTTTGGCAATATTATAAAATGGCTGACCGCTTTTTAAATTTAATTTTACTGAGGCAATTCCTGCCCCATCCTGCCCTCTATTGTGTTGTTTTTCCATCAACAAATAAAGCTTGTTCAAGCCGTAAAATGGGGTTCCGTATTTTTGTTGATAAAATGATAATGGCTTCAGCAGGCGTATCATCGCAATGCCGCACTCATGTTTTATAGGGTCGCTCACAATAAAAATTAATTGATTTGAGGGGCAAAGATATTGATAGATTAGATACTAAAGTAGATGAAGTAACAACATATCAACATCATTAACTAATTAAGGCTGATATGAGGTATTTCAGTATTTGCAGTTAATGTAAACATTAATTCATTAATGGTATAATCTAGTAAAAATTCATGTAATGGCAATGAATCAACAATGGCTGATACCTCAGTTTCATCAATAGCTTTCATCACCATCCATAATTTATCACGATGAATAGATACACTATAACTTTTTATTACACCCAAATCAATAAGCTTGTTCACTTTAGCTCGATGCTTTGGTATAGTTTGAATGAAGCTTTCATCCATCACATCAGGTAGTTGAAAAGTTAGTAGATATTCCATAAACTCAAAGATAAATTGATTTAAATTTAAACACAAAAATAGTAGTAATGTTTATTTATCCTCCTCATCCACCAAAGTTTCACTATTTGATTTTGTGCCCGATAAAATATTTAAAATAGGTTGAATTTGATAATTGGCAAAATTTGAATTGCTGCCCAAAACTATTACCGTTGTTTTATCATTCAAACCTCTAAAATAAGCATTGTTAAACTGATGCCACCATCCATTATGATATACAGCTTTTAGAGTAGGGGAGTAAACAAACATACGCCATCCATAACCATAATTTTTAACCCCACGTTTTTCAAAACTTCTAGGCTGATAGGCTTCATCTAAAGTTTCTTTTTTAAGTATTGAAAAATCATACATGGCGCAATCCCATTTCCACATATCGTATATAGATGTAAAAACACCTTTGTCGCCCGTTACACCATCTGTAAAATCAATGCCTCCTTTTTGCCAACCACTGCGGCTGTACCCCAATGCTTTATTTTGTTTTTGTGCATAATTTTCAGCAGTAAATATCCATGAATCATTCATACCTAATTTCATAAATAAATTTTGATGTGCATATTCGGCAAAACTCATCCCACTAATTTTTTCAACAATGGCAGCTAATACAGCGTAGTTAGTATTGCAATATTCAAAATGTGAATCAGGCTGCGATGCAATATGCGGTTTGTGCGTTTTCATCATTTCTATCAAATCCATGTTACTCATTAATTGAGTTTTATTTTTCCAATAAAGTGGAGCAAAATTTAGGTAATTAGGCAATCCACTACGATGACACAATAATAGTTTGATGGTAATATTTGAATAAGGAAAATTCGGAAAATAACTTTCCACATTATCTGATAAATTTAATAATCCTTTTTCCATCAACTGCATAATAGCAACTGCCGTAAACTGCTTTGAAACCGATGCTAACTGAAATGATGTGTGTTCATTAATACTCTGACGATTATTGGCATCAGCCCAACCATACCAATTTTTATAAATTATTTGCCCCCATTGCGCCACTAAAATAGCACCATTAAAACCTTGTTGATGAATCTTGAATTGAAAAAATGAATCTAACTTTCTGTTTTTTTCAACCCCACCAATTTGTTTGAATATTTGCGCTGAACGAATGCTATCTTCATTATATACTTTTGAAACAACCGATGGAGCACTAGTAGATGTTGATTGGCAGCCAGTTGTAAGCCATCCAAATGATAAAAAGAAAGATATAAATAAAGTCACAGTAAAAATGGGTTTATCAAATTGCATTAAAAAATGGTGTAGGTAAAATCAATTATTTGAAATGAAATAGGTTGATGATGAGCAAAATTGAAATATTTTTTTAAAATTTTTATTGATTTAAGGAAACAATATTATTCTTTAATGAGTTGACTATTCATAATATTGTACACTTCATCAAATTAATTTTTTTTTGAGCAAAAAATAATAAATAAACTAAAACATGCTGCAAAGTGTTATTAATGGTATATCTTTGCGCCGATATTTGAGTTGAGTCGCATTTCGTATTCTAATTTTTATTTTCTTTTTCGCATTTCTGCTAATCAGTATTTAGATTTTTTTTCGCCTGCTAGTATTCTCATTTTTTATTATTTTATAATCCATTTTTATCATGAACATTTATGTTTCAAATTTAAGTTTCGACATTTCAAACGATGACTTAAAAGGTTTTTTTGAAGAGTACGGTGAAGTATCTTCAGCTAAAGTTATTATTGACAAATTTACAAATCGTAGCAAAGGCTTTGGATTTGTTGAAATGCCTAATAGCGAAGCTGCAACAAAAGCTATTCAAGCCTTAAATGGCGCCACTGCTGATAATCGTCAAATTAGAGTTAGTGAAGCTCGTCCGAAAGAAGACAGACCAGCATCAAATCGTAATTCATATTCAGGCGGCGGTAACAACCGTTGGTAATCAAAATCATTTTTAAAAAAGCCGATTCAGTTCTTTTGAATCGGCTTTTTTTATACTTTTAATTTTTAAAAATATTGTTTAAAACTAAAAATTATGAGAAAAGCTGAACTATTTCAAGCCATTAGCGAAAAAACAGGAATTCCGAAAGTAGATGTAATGATTACTGTTGAAGCCTTTTTTAAAGAAGTAAAAGATTCATTGCGTAACGGCGAACCCATATTTGTAAGAGGCTTTGGAAGTTTTATATTGCAAAAACGAGCTGCTAAAATTGGTAGAATTGTAAAAAAAAATATAGAAGTAAAAATTCCTGAACATCATATCCCCAAATTTAAACCTGCTAAAGAATTTTTGGAAGAGATTAAAAAAATTAATTTTGAAGAAAAAAAATAAACATTGAAAATACAACCTATTTATTTAGCAATTGCAGGAGTGCTGTTAGTGGTAGTAATTTTTTTCTTCGGAAAAATGAACGGACCAACTAACGATATTACCAAAAGTGAACATGCCAATAAAACAGCAACTGCAACCAATACAAGTAGTATTGATTTTGACGCAATTATATTAAAAGCAAAAAAAAGCATAGCACCAGCAACAATCAATCAACTTGATTCTTTGGAAAAAAAATTGCCATCTGCAAGCAACCAAAATGAAAAAATTATTATTTTAAATAATTTAATAAAAATTTGGCAACACGAAGGCAGCAAAATTATTACAGCTAACTATGCTAATCAATTAGCTGAACTTACACAAAGCCCTTCAGATTATGCAAAAGCTGGTAATTATTTAGTAATTGCTTTTGAAACTGCAGCCGATAGCACATTACAAAAACCCTTAATTGATATGGCTTTTGGTACTTTGCAAAAAGCAATAAAAGCAGATTCAAATAATATTGAAAATTTTGTAAACATGGGCGCATGCCTTATGGAAGGCAGAAACCAAGTGATGGATGGAGTATTAATTTTAAAAGATGTTGTAAAAAAATCGCCAAATCATTTGAAAGCTAATTTTATTTTAGCTAAATTTGCAGTCGTTTCGGGGCAGTATGATAAAGCAATTATAAGATTAGAGAAATTAATATCCAATAATCCTACATACACCGATGCCTACTTGGTACTTGCAAATGCTTATGCATCAAAAGGGGAAGCCTTAAAAGCAAAGCAAACATTGCAAAATTGCCAGCGGCACACGACGGATGCTCAAGTAAAAATTGAGCTCGATCAATTAATAAAACAATTTAACTAAATCATTAAGTCGTAAAAAAACTAATGACATTGTTTTCGAAAAAATATTTTTTAACAATTAACTAAAGACATCTTAAAGATTATGCCTTGCGGAAAGAAAAGAAAACGTCACAAAATTGCTACTCACAAACGAAAAAAGCGGTTACGTAAAAATCGTCATAAAAAGAAATAGTTTTTCTTTTTACACTTATTAAATCAATAAATTGCCGCTGTTGTAAACCACACAAATTTAGTTTATAGCAGCGGTAATTGTTGTTTTATTTGAGTACAATTTACTTTCGTAAGAAATAATTTATTAATAGATGTTTTTATTTTGAAACATAGTGGCAATACTGTGTATTCATTAAAACAAAGAAACTGGATTTGAATAAAGAACTAATTGTAAATGTTGATGCTAATGGCGTTGAGATTGCATTGTTGGAAGATAAAAAATTGATTGAATTTCATCGTGAAAAAAGCGATAATCAATTTAATGTTGGTGATATATACTTAGGCAAAGTAACCAAATTGATGCCCAGTTTAAATGCGGCATTTGTTGAAGTGGGGCATGAAAAGGAAGCTTTTTTGCATTACACTGATTTGGGGCCCAATGTTAAATCATTAATGAAATTTACTAACCATGTAACAAATGGTGCCGAAGCCAAAAACTTAAATGGTTTTGCGCTTGAACCCGAGATTGTAAAAACTGGTAAAATCAATCAGGTTTTGCAATCCAAGCAAAGTATTGTAGTACAAATACTTAAAGAACCTATTAATTCAAAAGGTCCAAGGTTGAACGCCGAAATATCATTGCCTGGTAGATTTATTGTACTAACCCCTTTCACTAATTATATTTCAATATCAAAAAAAATTGCTGCCCGTGATGAACGGCAACGGCTAACAAAAATTATTGAGAGCATTAGGCCTGAAAATTTTGGAATCATTCTACGAACAGCCGCTGAAAATAAAAACACAGCTGAGTTACATCAAGATGTATTGCAGCTAATGGCGAAATGGGAAGCCATGTGTGCAGATTTAAGATCAGCTACGCCACCCAAAAAAATTGCAAGTGAATTAAATAAAACAAGTTCAATACTTCGTGATTTGCTAAATGATAGCTTTAATAGAATTGTTGTAAATGATAAATCAGTTCAACAAGATATTAAAAATTATATCACTAAAATTGCACCTGGCAAAGAAAATATTGTGCACCTGCACAATGCTGGGATGAGTATTTTTGATGCTTGCGGTGTTACACTACAAATAAAAGCTTCATTTGGCAAACAAGTAGCGCTGCATAGTGGTGGGTCATTAATTATTGAAAAAACTGAGGCCCTTCATGTAATTGATGTAAATAGTGGTCATAATATGGGGTCAGCTCATAAAGATCATGAAGAAAATTTGTTGAAATTAAATAACGAAGCTGCCATTGAAGTAGCTCGTCAGTTGCGATTACGAGATATGGGAGGCATTATTATTATTGATTTTATTGATATGCGTAATCCTAAAAGTAGGGTTACACTTTTTAATACAATACGTGATGCCATGAAAAATGACAGAGCAAAACATACCATTTTACCACCTAGTAAATTTGGGGTGATGCAGCTTACAAGGCAACGTGTACGCCCTGAAATTGAAATAAAAACGGCTGAACAATGCCCAACATGTAAAGGAACAGGTAAAATAGGAGCTAGCATTTTAGTAATTGATGAAATAGAAAAAGCGTTACAAAATTTATTAGTTCAGCAAAATCATTCAAAAATTAGTGTGGTAGTTCATCCATTTGTTGAAAGCTATTTAAAACGAGGCTTTATTAGCAAAAACTGGAAATGGGTAATGAAGTACAAAAAAATGATTTCAATTTTATCGGATGCCAATTTACCTTTAACATCGTTCAAGCTATTAGATAAATCAAAGGATGATATTTCATTATCATAACTAATTGTGAGAATTTATTTTATTTTAAATAACCAACGTGCCCCTATTATTTAAAATTTATTGTGCAATGATGCTGCATTATACAGGCAGTATTCCATCCCAAATTATATATCAAAATAATTACCCATCTAATTATTTTCAATTACCATTTGCTAATGAAATTGAATTGGCAGGCACATTTGGCGAATTACGTCCTAATCATTTTCATAGTGGTTGGGATATTAAAACTAATAACCAACAAGGTTATCCTGTTCATGCTGTGCAGGTAGGATTTATTTCACGAATAAAATTATCTAATAAGGGATATGGATTAGCTATTTATATTACCCATCCCAACGGGTTTACATCTGTATATGCTCATCTAAAAAAGTTAAATAAAATTGGAGATAAAATTTTACAACAACAATTGATGAATGGTGACACTGATCAAATTGATATACATTTACCTATTCATAAATACAAAATAAAAAAGGATGAGATAATAGCATTTAGTGGTAATTCAGGCAGTAGCGAAGCACCACATTTACATTTTGAAATAAGAGATGCATTTACTGAAGAAGCAATAAATCCCATTTTTTTTAATCTAAATGTAAATGATACATATTCCCCAATTATTAGTAAAATAGGAATTTATGAGTGGGCTGAAAAAAATCAAGCATCGGCTATCAAAAGCTATGCGGTATCAATACAAGAATTACTGAACAAGCAGATGCAAAAAATGATTGTTGTTCATCAACCTATTGTAAGCATTGCTATTAATGGCTTTGATAAACAATTTAAAGATAGCAAAAGTAAATTAGGCTTTACTGAAATTGAATTATTAACTAATAAAAATAAAGTGTGCACCATTGATTTTGATAGATTGATTTTTGCCGAATCAAAAAATATTAACTTTATGTTAGATAGTATTCAGTACAAAAAACATAATGT
>JBEANU010000316.1:0-4691 GCA_041165265.1 Bacteroidota bacterium
ATATCCCATGTGCCTTGTATATTTTTCCAGTTTTTATGATGAAATAATTGTTGTCTGTTCTTTACACAAGAAAAAATGCTCAACATAAAAAAACCTAATAAAATAATTAATGTGTTTTTCATTGGTTATTTTTTAAATTGTGTAATTTCAGATTTCAATAACTCGTTTTGTTGTTTCAATAATTCCAACTGCTTATTCATTTCAATTTGGTATAAAGTAAGTTGCTCTACTTTTTCAGTTAATTGCTTTTGTATTTCGCCTATGCTTAAGCCTTGTTGCTCAACTTGACTTGCAGCAGGCATATTGGGTAAATGATGATTGGTGTTTATATAATTTTCTAACTGTGGTAGTGGCATTAAACTATAATCGCAATCAAAAACATAATCAGGGAAATTATTTACCGTAACCCAAAAATCACGGGCATAGGTTGCATTGTTTTTACCATCTACTCTTAGTATTGGGTTACCTGCATAATCTTCTACTTCAAAAATCGCATAATCGGTAGCAGCATTTACACCACCACCGCCTTTCACCAATAATCCTTTTCCTTCGCCACCACAATTAGTTATAGTGGCAGCATAATCAGTATTATTACATTTTACAACTGATAAGTTATCTAATGTTCCATTGAATGATAAATTGCCATTAACAATTAAATCACCATTGTTGGTAGTAGTTCCATTTAGTGTTGTATTTCCATATACATTAAACCCTTGTGTTGGACCTAATGAATAATCAGCAGTATTTATGGTAACTCCATTATGGTCAAGCACCAACATTTGTAATGAACTTTTCCCCCAATTTGCTCCTCCTGGTACTAAATCAATACATGGGGTGATATCAAATATATGACGATATGCATTGTAATATAAATCAGGACCATCACACCCCCAAACATCAGAAGGGTTAGGGGAAGTTTGATTGCCTAAGGGATTGCCTCTCCCTGATTCTACATTTAAAATCCCATCCCCTTCATGTGGTTCAAAATACTCAATTGTATTATTGCCAGCAGCTATGCCTCTTGCAGCCGTACTTGAATTTCCATGTGATGACCGTGAAGAATTAGCTCCTGCTTGTTGTTCAGCTAAATTTACAATACCAAGTTTTATATGATTTATACCATCATTAATATTAATTTTAGCATTAGTAGTGTCCCTAATTTCTAACTTATCATTAGGTGTGTTTGTTCCTATACCCACATTACCACTATAATCGCTTTGCTGTCCACCTGCAAACAAGGTGGTATTTCCACTACTATCAGTTACTACTATATTATTTGAGGTAGTAATTGATGTATCTGTTACCGCTAAAGCACTATCTACATTAGTTTGTGCTTTGGCATTATTAATTTTAAAAACTGAAAATGCCAACAATAACATTACAATAATTAATTTGTTAGGCTTAATTTTTAGTGTGCTGTGTGCTGTGTGCTGTGTGCTGTGTGCTGTGTGCTGTGTGCTGTGTGCTGTGTGCTGTGTGCTGTGTGGTAGTGGTAGTGGTCATAGCTATTTTTGTTATAAAAGTTTTTAAAATCTGTTTTTCGGAAGCACAAGTGTAAGCAAAAACACTTAAAAGTAGATACGTTAAAATACGTATTTTAATAGGTGGTTTTGCGTAGTAATTTCTATGATTCACTACAACCTTTATTAGTTTAATCTATTTCAAAATGTTTTTTGAAATCCAATTTTCAATTGAATCAAAAAGTAATTTATTCCCATCTTGATAATAGTTTGATAAATTATTTTCAAATGAGGTTATATCATACAAAAATGACTTAATATTATCTGCCGTAAATTCATTAAAATGCCTACCAAACTTATATTTTTGAACATAAGCTGCATTTATAAATTGTTCAATTTGATTGGCGATAGGTACACTGCAAATTGGTTTGTGCAAATACACGGCTTCACTAATAAATGAGTAGCCGCCATTACAAATTACCGCCTTGGCATCAGCTAACAAATGCACAAACTCGGTTTCACTAAATTTTTTTAAATGTACATTTTTATACTGTTCATCCTTATTAAACCCGAACACAAAAAAAATTTCATCTTCAATTTTCAATAACTGTTCAATCAAATTATTTTGCGATGTAGATGTTTGATACACTAAAATATGCCTGCCTTTAGTAGGTTTAATTTTTAGTATTTCATTTCGGATAATGGGCGTTACGAATGAAGTATTTTTTTTACTAATTGGGGCTTGAAAAAAACTACTAATAAAATAATGATTAGCCTTTGCCACCTTAGCTTTGGTAATTGTTTTGCCAATTATAAAATTATTTTTTTCAGAATTTGGTATTTCAATATCTAACTTACATCTATTCAAAATTTGAATATTATCAATACTTATTAAAGGCAATTTATTTGCTTTTGCATAAAAATGAGTGAACGATTCAAAATCGCTAATTACAAAATCAGGTTTTAAATTTTGATGCAAATTTTTATACTGCAAATAATTAGTTTGCAATTTTTTAGGAGCATCTTTTAAGGTATCAAAAAATGTTTTTGTGATTGATACTTCAGCATTTTTATACGCCAAATGATATCCATCAATTAAATGAACTTTATTAGGAAAATGCTGATTTAAAAAATCATACGCCCTACCACTAGTAACAATTTGAACATCATATTTTTTTGAAATCAGCCATTCAATAATTACTTTACTTCGGGTTGCATGGCCCATGCCTTCACTGGGTACGCCATATAAAATTTGCATTTGTATTAATTATTTTGATGTTAGAACAATCCTTTTATCAAATTTCAACTTCCCCATTTAAAACTATCCATTTCAAAATTTGCTAATTGCAAAACTCTATCAACCACAGTTGCTGCAACTTCATCTACAGTTTTTGGTAATGAATAAAATGATGGAGTAGCTGGGCAAATAATTCCGCCAGATAAAGTAACCATTTCCATATTTTTAATATGAATTAAATTCAATGGAGTTTCACGAGTTACTAAAATTAATTTTCGTCGTTCCTTTAATATTACATCTGCGGCTCGGGTAATTAAATCATCTGAAATTCCGTTTGCAATTCTTCCTAAAACCCCCATTGAACATGGGCAAATAATCATGGTATCAAACCCAGCCGAACCACTTGCAATGGGCGATGTAAAATCAGTTTTTGAATAAAAATTGAAATGGAAATTTTCATAATTTTTATTTCCTAATTCATGTTGCCATACATCTTTTGCATTATTGCTCATTACTATTGCCACTTGATTTTTTTCCAAATCAAATTTCTGTAATTTTTGAAGTAAAATATTTGCATAAATACTTCCACTGGCGCCGCTAATGGCAATGGCAATTTTACGATGTTTCATTTTTTAAATATAGTTGAATATTAAACGTTGAAATGGTTTTAATGTTCCGTTTTCATCTTGCTATCTAATCAAAATCAAATCGCCTTTCAGATTGGTATTAGATTGATTTTTATCAAAATTATATTCTAATAAAAAAACGTAAGCGCCCAATGGCTGTGGTGCTGAATCAAAATTACCATTCCATTTATCGTTATAATCATTAGAGTGAAACACCTCTTGCCCCCATCTATTGAATATTCGTAAGTTGTAATATACAAGCGCTCCGGGTGAATTTGTTATTCCTCCAAAATCATCATCAATACCATCATTATTGGGTGTAAATGAATTGGGCATTTGTATGATATCAATACAATGTTCATCAATTAGTATTGAATCGGTTGAGGTGCAACCATACTGATTTTTTACAACTACTGAATACACACCCTTTGATTTTACTACAAATTTATTTTGAGTTGACCCATCTTGCCAAACACAGTTTACAAAATTTCCTGGTGATAAAATAATTGGATTTTGCTCAATACAAATTGCTTTATCTTCTCCTAAATTAATTTTGAAATTACCTAATGATGGCATTACCTGAAATGCAGTATCGGTGCACAGGTTTGAGTCTTTTACAATTAATGTATATCGTATATCATGCGCTAAATTTTTTATAAAATTTTGATTTGAATTTAGTGGATACCATGCGTATATAAATGGAGCAGTGCCTGAATTAATTTGTGAAAAAATTGCTCCTACTTTTGCATTACAAGTATCAGCAAAAGCATTTAATTGAATTTGCAATCCTATTGAATTTGCAACTAAAATGGTATCACTAATTTTACATAAATGCGAATCAAGTATTTGCACAAAATAATTACCAGCAGCTAAATTATTTACTGATGCTGATGTATTTGTATTGCCAACCCAAGTATATGAATAAGGCTGTGTACCTCCATTCACAAGCGATGTAGCCCTTCCATTATTTTTAGCACATGATGTAGCTTGTACGGTATGATTAATTGCCAATGCAGTAGGTTGTGTAATTTGCATAACAATTTGCGATGTACAATTATTAGCATCGGTAACCGTAATTAAATAATTTGAGGCACTTAAATTATTTACAGTTGCTGTAGTATCGGTAATTGCTGACCAAACATAATGGTAGGTAGGGGCACCACCTACAACTTGCACAGTAGCTTTACCATCATTACCACCAAAACAACTTACATTTTTTTTATTGATGATTGATAAATTCATGTTACCACCTGCATTGGGTACAAATAAATGCATGGTATCTAAACAATTTTTGGCATCTAAAATTTGCACTACATAATTGCCTGAATTAATGTTTGTAGCCACATTTGTTGAGCTTACAGCTGGTAG
>JBEANU010000317.1:0-2621 GCA_041165265.1 Bacteroidota bacterium
TTTGGTTGGTGGGTGATAATGCCACCGTATTTAAAATTGAGGAATAATTAATTTCATCTCTTATCGTTTTGTTATCTTGCAAAACATTTTTCAACTTTTTATTATTCATGAATAATCAAAATCTTAATCTATTTGATGTTTTTAAAGTTTTATATAAATGGCGTAAAACTGTAATCGTGATTTTATGTATTGCCTTTTTATCATCAGCAATAATGGCATTTTTACTGATGCCCAATTATTATAAATCAACCGCCATATTTTATGCAGCCAATCCTGCTATGAACGATAGGCAAAATTTGTTTCGTGAACAGGCTGGTAATTTACCATTAGAATATTTTGGAACCGAAAGCGACGTGGATAGAGTTTTGCAAATTTGTAAATCAGGTGCCATTAATGGTTACATCATCAACAAATATCATTTAGGAGCACACTATAAAATTGATTCTGCTTCAAAATTTTATGCAACAAAAGTGAGGGAAGAATTTAAGGATAACAGTAGCATGCAGCGTAATGAACTAGGCGCTATTGAAATTACTATTTGGGATACCGATGCTAAAATGGCGGCTGAAATAGCTAATGATATAGTAGCAACTGCCGATAAAATCAACAAGCAATTTTTTATTAATACAAATGAAAAAAGCATTGTGTTGATGAAAAAAAATAAAATAGAAAAACAAAATGAAGTGAATGAACTTACAGATACTATTATGGCTTTAAGGCAACACAATGCAAGCCCCGATGTAATGAATACTTTAGAAATGAAAAAGCAAAATGCCATTAAAGATTTAAGTGTGCTAAATAAATTGTATGAGCAATTTTCATCAGCCGCCGAAAATGATTTTAGTACCGTAAATATTATAGAAAATGCATTTTCATCTGAAAAAAAAGATAAACCCATGCGTTCATTAATTGTAGCTGCTACTTTATTAATTACGCTTTTGGTTACAACTTTGGTGTTACTATTTATTGAAAAATGGCAAGTCATCAAACCGCAATTACAAAACTAATTTTTAATTGTATTTGAAAGATAAATTAGCAAATAGTTTTAATTCAAACCCTCAGCAATGGCTGTTTTCATCGGCTTTTGCAACTATTGCTTTAGTTTTATTAGGCTTTTATACTGAGCAATATATGTTGTGTTTGCTCCCTGTTTTGGCAATTGGCATTATAATAACCATTATTAATTTCGGTACGGTTTATTATCTCATTCTGGCATCGTTGCCCATTTGTGTACCCATATTTATTGGTAGCTTTTCAACTGATTTACCTACCGAACCATTGATGGCAATTTTAATGCTGTGCTATTTTATTTTTTTATTTACAAACAAAAAAAATGGGCAAAAAAAATATTTACAACATCCATTTATACAAATCATTGTGTTACAATTTATGTGGTATGTAATAGTTGTTATTTTTAGCACAGTACCATTTATTTCATTTAAATATTTGTTGGCAAAAAGCTGGTACATTACTACTTTTTTATTAGTAACCCCTTTAGTATTAAAGGAAACCCAACATTTTAAAACAGCCTTTTGGTTACTGTTTTATCCCCTATTTTTTGTAACGCTTTACACTATTTACAACCACTGGCAACATGGCTTTCAGTTTGATAATAGCAACATGATGTCACTTCCATTTTATAAAAACCATGTTGATTATGCTTGCGGATTAAGCATCTTTTTTCCATTATTATTTGTTGCATCATCATGGTATAAAAAAGGTGATTTGAAAAAAATACTTTTGCACTTAGCCCAAATCATTTTTGTATTTGCCATTTTTGTATCCTATACTCGTACGGCATGGCTGGCAATAGGATTATGCTTGCCTGTATATTTTGTGATTAAATGGAAAATGATAAAACCTGCATTAATAGTAGCATCTGCAGGATTAGTACTTTTTGTTTCGTTTTTAACTTTTGAAAACAGATACATGCAATATGCGCCTGATTACAAAAAAACAATCATGCATCATAATTTATCTGATCATTTACAATCAACCGAAACCTTAAATGATGTAAGCAGTGCTGAGCGTTTATACAGATGGGTAGCTGCATGGGAAATGGGCAAAGCCAAACCACTTACCGGATTTGGGCCAGGTGGTTTTGTGGCAAATTATAAGCATTATGCCGTTAGTTTATTTACAACTTATGTTAGCGGAAATGTTGAACATAGTACCGCACATAATTATTTACTATTTCTGTTTGCTGAACAAGGCATTATTGGGCTATTATTATTCATCCTGATTTGCATGATGGTTTTAATTAAGGGTGAAAATATTTATCATCAAACACAAAACAAAACTGAAAAAATTATTGTGATGGGTTTACTTATTTCATTTGTGGTGGTGCTGTTTGATAATATGCTAAGTGATTTAATTGAAGCCATTAAAATAGGACCTTTTTTTTATTTTATTATTGCATTATTGGTTGTTCAGGATTTAAAAAACAAAAAAGCATTACACATACATGAATCCTAACAGTTTTATTTCAGATACTATTGCCGCAATAGCCACTGCGCCTGGTGTTGGTGGCATTGCCGTGATTCGTGTTTCGGGTAATGATGCCATAACTAATGTTTCAAAAATATTTAAAGGGAAAAATATTACTGAGCAAAAAGGTTATA